>NZ_JAEHNT010000017.1:0-6618 GCF_016742815.1 Lactobacillus sp. A27 | reverse complement strand
CTCTATTTTTTTAATAAAAAAGCTGACTGCTAGGTCAGCTTGGTCCTATCCATCCCCGCATTAAAATACGGGGATTTTCGGGCGCTTTTCGTTAAAAACTTTGGCTCATTTTTGGATCTCAGATTGTTAGTAATAGTGTAAGATATCTGGCCGGCAGGTTGATTACAACAATTCAAATCAAATTATTAAATAAGGTAGGAGAAAATTATGAACTTTGAATTAGCAGAACAATCAATCCAATATACATTTGGCAATAAGAGATACACTAACGGACTTAAGAGTCGCATGATCAAGAACGTGAAGAAGGGCGCTGCAGCTGAAGATCTCAAAGAAGTGGGTCAAGCAATTGCAGGCTTACAAGAAGACAGTCTTGACGATGTCATCTTAGTGCAAAAGCAACGCGTTATCGAAGCTGCTGAATAATAAGACGGGAACAGGACCGCTATAATAAGGAAATAAGGAGAAAATAAAATGGCTACAACTACTAAAACTTTGAAATTGACTTTCTTAAATGGCGAAAAGAAGAAGAACAGTATTATTTTAGCTGACGCTGTAGATAACCTTACTGAAGACCAAGTTCGTACTGCAATGAGTACTATTGCATCAGCTAACGTCTTCGAGAAAGACGGTGTTGCATATTACCAAACTCCGGTGTCCGCATCATACGTTGAACGTACTGTTAGTGATATCTTTAATGATGGCGCAAATTCTGAATCAGCATCTGCTGATAAGCAAGACTAATCTGTCTTTGCTGTTAGAAATCATTCAAATAATTAGACAATTACATAGAAAATAAGATAACTACACACAAAAATGTTTTAAAGAAATCGTATAGAAATATTACTTTTTTCAGATGATTTTGTTATATGTTTGTAAAATTTTAAAAAATAAATAAAAAATTAAAGGCGGACGGAAGTCCGCCTTTTCTTGTTATGACTACGATTGAATTAATTGAAAAGTTGAGGGAGGCGAAAATGCGCGGCGGGGTAAGAAAGTGGGCAAATATTACAAAAAGGGATTTTCAATTAATTTAACTTGCTATTTTTTGCTTAGGTTAGTACAATATGAATCGTGGTAAGTAATAGGACGTGCTTCAGGCATGACGCCTGTACGCATGCTGATTCTTCAGCAATGACTACTACCTCGCGAGAGTTATAAACTCGTGGATCTTGCTTTGAAGAATTTTGTACATTATAGGCTCCTATCACATGCTGAACCTATGGCCTATTACATTTTTTATATTTCAAGGAGGAAAAGACCACATGAAGAAAAATTTAAGAATTGTTAGCGTTGCTGCTGCTGCTTTATTAGCTGTTGCTCCTGTTGCTGCTTCCGCTGTATCAGTTAACGCAGATGTAAATACTACTGTAAGTATCGGTAATTCATTAACTCCATTACCAGACAACTCAACTGTAAAGCTTTCATCATCATTATCAGGTGTTGTAAGCATGAATGGTGATGTAGCATACCCTGACACTTTCCATGTTGGTGGTTCTATTTCTGCTAACTTAGCAGGTAGCAACTTCTCAGCTATTTTACCAGCTGATGCTAACATGGTTGCTACTGCAAACAATACTGCCGATCAAGGTAAACCAGGTAAATACACTGTAGCATACCCAGCAGATACTTCTATTAACTTTGGTACTTCAAATGCTAACAAGGAAGTTACTATCACTGTTCCAGCAGGTATGGTAGCTACTGTTTCTACAGATAACTACGTAAACGCTAGTGATGCTGCAAGCAAGTACACTACTGATGGTACTAAGAGTAAAGATATTAAAGTTAAGATCAACAAGAATGGTTTATTAACTTTCAATACTCTTTCAGTTAAGAACGTTAAAGTAGTTAACTCAAACGATGCTACTGCAGTTTTGTTCCTTAACAAACAAAACGGTCAAACTACAACTACTGGCAACATTACTGTTTACGCAGGTAACGATTCAAAGATGAACGTTAGCCAAATTGTTACTGAATTTGATAAGAACTACGTAGTTGGTCAATTGAATGGTTCAGCAAGCACCGGCGATTTTGTTGTTTCAGCTAACGAAATTGCTAAGGAATTGAGAGCTCAAAACATTTCTGTTGATGCTAATGGTTACTTTACTGCTCCTAAGTCATTTAGCCTTAACATTTTAGCAACTTCAGACACTACTAATGCTAAGGCAACAATGGTATTAACTGTTAACGTACCAAACGGCAAGGAAGTAACTCCAGCTACTGTTCCAAGTCAAAGCAAGACTGTTATGCACAACGCATACTTCTACGACAAGGACGCTAAGCGTGTAGGTACTGACAAGGTTACCCGTTACAACACTGTTACTGTTTCAATGAACAAGACTAAGTTCTCAAACGGTATCGAATACTACGAAGTAATCGAAAACGGTAAGGCAACTGGTAAGTTCATCAACGCTGACAACATCGATGGTACTAAGCGTACTTTGAAGCACAACGCATACGTATACCGTTCATCAAAGAAGCGTGCTAACAAGGTTGTTCTTAAGAAGGGTGAAACTGTAACTACTTACGGTGGTTCATACACATTCAAGAACGGCAAGAAGTACTACAAGATCGGTAACGACACTAAGAAGACTTACGTTAAGGTTGCAAACTTTGACTAATATTCTTGGTCAACAAGATAGCTAGTACACGCTAACTAAATAAAGGGAAAACGAGGCATTTGCCTCGTTTTTTCTTTTGCATAAAAATGGCCAGCATGCTTCATGCATGCCAGCTTCTAGGAACTATTTTACTTAATTACAATTTTTGCTTAATAATTTTCTTCTACTAGCTTCTTAATCTCATCGCTAGATAAATCGTTACTGTAATCTTGCAATACTTTTTCAAAAATCACTTCAGAAGAAAGATCTACTTGCTTTAATGCTTGAATTAACGTAACTGCATCTTCTATAGCTTTCTTTTTAGTAGCCTTTTCTGCTGCCTTCATCGCAACCTGATTCATTTCATAAGCCAACTTATCCATGTCATCGCCCCACTTTTCACTATTAACATAATGATCGATATCCTTTTGCAAGTCGGCAATATAGCCTTGAGCATGGTTAATTACGCCATTCATATAATCCAAGAAATCCAACATCTTTTGGTTAAGATCGCGGTTCTTGCCCTTAGAGTTGAAAACTTTGATATGCATGCCTGCGTTAAATTCTATAGTCTTGGTCTTGCGATCAAAGAAATTGAATTCATACATGCTTTCACCCTGATCGAATGGATCATACGTACAGAAAAACACAACGTAAGTAGATTTAAGCTTAGTGTAAGGTGGGCCCGATTTCAAAGTGAAGTTGTTCAACCCCGCAGCGTAATACTGCATGCGTTCTGCATATTAGTCGTCTGCATTTCGATGTCATAGATACGACCTTTGTCATCTTGTGCCCAGACATCTAAGCGAAAGTTTTTGCTCTCAAGACCAATGTTGCCGTCATATTGAGTGATTACATTAATCTTCTGCAAATTCAACTCAGGATAAGCACGGCGGAGCAGCTCTAGGCAATTTTTCTTCTTGCTCATCACATGGCCAAATACCAGATCTTGCGTAATGCCAGGATATCGGGTTATTCTTTTTCTCATATTTTACCTCATAATAGCTTGTACATCAGTAAAATAGTTCCCACTATTTAATACGCAAAAAAGGGGGGCATTTTTTCC
This sequence comes from Lactobacillus sp. A27, assembly GCF_016742815.1. Classification (NCBI taxonomy): domain Bacteria; kingdom Bacillati; phylum Bacillota; class Bacilli; order Lactobacillales; family Lactobacillaceae; genus Lactobacillus; species Lactobacillus sp. A27. The sequence continues at coordinate 2,955 of NZ_JAEHNT010000017.1, read as the reverse complement.
TGGCAAAATAAATTATTTCGCCAACATCTTCCGCAACTTCATCAGCAAATCATGTTTGAGACGGGTGAGGGTTCTGCGTGAGATGCCGTATTCTGCGGCTAATTCTGTGATCTTCTTGTTAGAAATAAATGATCATAGAAAATAACTTGCTCCATCTTACTCAACTTGTTAACTTCCTGCTTCAAGACAACTAAGTTGTTCCAATCGGCTTCTTCGCCAAGATCGTAAGCTTCATTCATATCTGTGTTACGTTCACATACACGCTGTTCGCGCTTCAGTCTATTCAATGTCTGCCAGAGAACCTTCTTGAAACTTAACTTATCAATTTCTGTGCGAGCCTTGTCGGTAGATAATTCTTCGAGCATTTCGGCGTAAACAATCAGACCTTCTTGAAATAGATCATAATACAAGTGGTAATCGGGACGGACATGTGCGGCCTTTAGTGCTCCACCAACTAACTTGCGATTTTCCCATGCTTTTCTAAAACCGTAAGGAACTCCTTTTTCTAATGTTTTAGGAAATTAAATTAAGGAATAATTCATCCTTACACAAACTATTTTACGGTCTCACATGTTTATATTAATATGCATAAATATAAGGTTTATGTTATTTATTAGTTATGAATTATAGAAAACGTATAAAAAGCCCATGATTATTGAGATCATGAGCTTTTTAGTGCAAAAGAAAAAACGAGGCAATGCCTCGTTTTCTCGCTTAGTCAATGTTGGCTAATTTTTATTCAAAGTTAGCAACCTTAACGTAAGTCTTCTTGGTGTCAGCACCGATCTTGTAGTACTTCTTGCCGTTCTTGAAGGTGTAAGCACCACCGTAAGTAGTTACTTCAGTACCCTTCTTAAGAACAACCTTGTTAGCACGCTTCTTTGAAGTCTTGTAAACGTATGCGTTGTGCTTCAAAGTACGCTTAGTACCGTCGATGTTGTCAGCGTTGATGTACTTGCCAGTTGCCTTGCCGTTTTCGATAACTTCGTAGTATGAAATACCGTTAGCAAGCTTAGTGGTGTTCATAGCAACAGTTACAGTGTTGTAACGGGTGACCTTGTCAGTACCAACACGCTTAGCGTCCTTGTCGTAGAAGTATGCGTTGTGCATAATAGTCTTGCTTTGACTTGGAACAGTAGCTAGAGTTACGTCCTTACCGTTTGGAACAGTAACAGTAATTGGTAACTTAGCTGAAGCATCATTGTTGTTTGCTGAAGCAGTCATTTCAAAAGTAAATGACTTAGGAGCAACAAACCAACCATTAGCATCAATATCAATGTTCATAGCCTTTAAAGCTTCTTTGATGTTGTTGCTGTATGAAATAGTACTTGATTGACTGTTGTGCTTGTCACCTGCATTGTTGCGTGCAACATACTTGTTTTCTGCAGCAGCTACAAATTGAGCAACGTTCATCTTACCAGCATCTAAAGTAATGTTACCGCTAGTTACGTTAACGTTAGTTTCTCTGTCGTACCAAGCAACAACAGCTGGGTTAGCAAAGTCCTTAGCAGTTACGTTGATAGCAACTTGGTTCAAGGTTACAGTACCGTTTTGGTCAAGCTTAATAGTTCTTGAGTTTGTTTGATGCAAGTTGGAAGAAATCGCCTTCAGGCATAGTTAAAGTGATTTCCTTGTTTGCGTTTTGTGAACCAAAGTTTAAACCAACATGGCTCATTACAACACGGTAAGTTGAACCTGCAGTAAGGTAATGAACATCTTGTAAATTAGTAATTTCCTTGCTACCGTGGAAAAGTTGGATGTTTGAGTATCCAGGCTTAAAGTTTGAGGTAGCAGTAGTACCGTTAAAAGTAGCGTCAAATGATACAGAAATAGCTGCCTTAATTGAACCATGTACTGTGTTTAATGAAATATTTGGCTTAACATTTACAGCATCACCATTAGCTAAAGTAGGTACCTTACCTAATTGAGTAGCGGAAGTAACACTAGCAGCGTTAACAGAAACGGCTGAAGCAGCGACAGGAGCAACAGCTAATAAAGCAGCAGCAGCAACGCTAACAATTCTTAAATTTTTCTTCATGTGGTCTTTTACTCCTTGAAATATAAAAAATGTAATAGGCCATAGGTTCAGCATGGAAAGGAGCCTATAATGTACAAAACTCTTCAAAGCAAGATCCATGAGTCTATAACTCTCATGAGGTAGTAGTCTTGCTGAAGAATCAGCATGCGTACAGGCGTCATGCCTGAAGCACGTATATTGTGTACGTGATCCTTAAATTTGATTTTAGTGGAGTGATTTTTTCTCTTATATGCTAGGGGTGGATTGGGTGGGTTTATTCCGCCGCGTGTAATCCGGGTCTGAAGATAGAGGATGTTAAGCGTAAGGGATGCAAAAGAAAAAGCCCATGATTTTGAGTAATCATGAGCTTATTTTGAGGCAAAGGCGTTTAAGTGAATGTAGCGAACTGAATCGGAATTATCAAATTTCTCTTTGAATAGGTCGCTTAGCGAGTGTCTACATTCTTTATATTTTTCGAAAGTATAGTGTCGATTTTCATCTTTGTTAAAATTTTTTTGTCTATTAGCAACAGGACAGACTAAATGATATGGATCTATCAAAATTACTATTAAGTTTTGTGTATTATCATTTAAATTATCTGGGTTAATTGCATAAATAGAAAAAACTCTAAATTTTCCTTTACCATTAGGATCGAAAAAATCCGTTCCTTTATTGACCGTAGATTCAAAAATACTGTCATTAAAATAATCAATTATTTCTTTAGAGATATCGTGGCTTAGAATTTCTTTTATTCTTTTGCTATTTTGTCGATGTAAAATATCGATTGCTGTAATTTCGTTGGCAATTTGCTGAGGATTTTTACTTAAAGAAAGAATATTTTTGTAGGTAGAAGTATTTTTAATGAAAAACGCCCGAAAATCCCCGTATTTTAATGCGGGGATGGATAGGGCTTACCGTCTCTAACGGCATTGTAGATC
>NZ_JAEHNT010000116.1:0-386 GCF_016742815.1 Lactobacillus sp. A27 | reverse complement strand
TGAAGTCTAGGGCTTAGTGGCTCGTTAGCTTACGCTAACCAGAACACCAACTTGCTTAGATACGGACTTGACTTACCAGCAATAGTCTTTTGACTATTGCCGATAGAGGTCGTCTATTTACCAAAGCCTTTTAAGTCCGCGAATTGCTAGCGGACTGCAGCCTAGCTTAGGCTGCTTTTTTCTTTTATTTTAGGATTCTGCCACTTGCCTAATCCTTTTTCTAGAATATTCACTGCCGCATTCCAATCACGAATATGATGCGTCTGACAGATTGGACAAGTCCATTCCCGATCCTTAAGGGCTAATTTCTTATAACCGTTTTGGCCCATAATACTGCCACATTGATGGCATCTTTGGGTGGTGTACTTAGGATCAATTGTTAGAAA
>NZ_JAEHNT010000115.1:0-818 GCF_016742815.1 Lactobacillus sp. A27 | reverse complement strand
CTTTGTCTACAACTCTTATGTAGGACGCAATCGAAGCAATTATCATGCTAAGCACTACTTAGCTGTTAGACAATATCAAACAATGCCTTTTGCCTTTTCTACTCTTAATAGCTATGAAGCCCAACTGGCAGAAACAGTAGTCATCAATAATGAATTATTGGCCAAGCCTAAGAATATCCGTGATACTTATAGCTTTTTGCGTGTTAAAGAAATTGATAGCCTCGCTATTGCCAACGCTATTCAGAACTACCAGAAAGCTTGGAACAACTATCGCAAGATTGGTCATGGAATTCCGACTTTTCACAAAAAACGCAGCGACTGGTCATATCAGACCAACTGTCAATATCCTAAGCAGTCAGAAGCCTATCTTGATAACGGGACAGCTAGATTTATTGATGCTAAACATATTAAACTGCCTAAGCTGGGTATCGTCCGCATTGCTGGTTTTAGAAAACTGATTAAAGAGCGTTTGTTTAAGCAGGTTCCAACTAGAATCGGAACAGTGACGATAAAAAAGACCGCTGATGACCAGTTCTACCTGTCTATGCAGTTAGGCAGCGATACTGCTTTTGTTAAGGAATTACCGAAAACACAAAGTCAAATTGGCATTGACCTTAACCTTGATAATTTCTTAACGGAGTCAAATGGATCAATGGTTGGCAATCCACGTTTTTACTGTAAAGCAAAAAAGAAGCTTGCCCATGCCCAACGCGTCTTGTCTCGCAGACAGCGCCGGGCTAAAAAAGAAGGACGCAATTTGCGGCTAGCAAAAAACTATCAAAAGCAGCGTTTAGTTGTAGCTAAACTGCACGACAAGA
>NZ_JAEHNT010000114.1:0-497 GCF_016742815.1 Lactobacillus sp. A27 | reverse complement strand
TATCAAGGGCCATGATCAAATGGTAGTCGTAACATACAGTGCTAACGATCAGTCTGTTAATGTAGTTTATGTCGATGATGACAACAATGGTAGCCAAATCGGTAATACGCAAACCGTAAGTGGGGTAACGGATGAAACAGTTTCAACCAATATCAGCAATCCAGATTCTACAAAGTATGAAATTGTCGATGCAGATAAATTGCCAGAAACGGTTACTTTGAAACCAAATGATAAAACGGTAATTATGGTTCACTTAAAGCATAAACTAGCTGATACCAGCCGAACCTTGAAGACGACCAGAACGATAGTCTATGTCAATGAACAAGGAAAACAAATGGCGGATCCGATTAACCAAACGTTGATCTTTACTCAAACTGGTAAAAAAGATTTGGTTACTGGTGAAATTACTTGGGATCCAGATTATACTCAAAGCTTGACGTGGAAGTCTGTTACTAGTCCTCAAATAGCTGGCTACACTCCAGATCTTACCAAGGTCG
>NZ_JAEHNT010000016.1:0-71350 GCF_016742815.1 Lactobacillus sp. A27 | reverse complement strand
CACGGTAATCTTGACCGTCCATTTCATTACGCCAAGCGGCCAATTGATCATTGAAGCGCAACACAATTAAAGCATATTCTTTGAAATGTTCTCTAGCTGGCACAATTACCGGTTCATTATTGTCGGGATCTTTTTGCAAATAATCTAAGGTAGCTTGATTAAATGAAACATTTTTGCGTTCAATAATTTTGTTTAATTGCTCATACACATTTTGAGTATAAGCTTGAATGATTTCATCAGTATCAGTTGGATTATCAATCAGTTTTAATTCTTTCAATAACTTTCCCGCTTGCAACAATTTTTTGAGAGGATCGACAGAATCTTGAAGATTAAACATGATTTCGTCAACTTTTTTGAGTTTTTCGATTTCTTGTGTTGTCATTTTGTTTTTTCCTAAAGATTTAACTGTAACTTCACTTTCATTTTACCTTATTAACTTACCAAATATACAAAAAGAACATTAACCAATCTCGGTTAATGTTCTCTTGCTTTATTAGCTAAAATTCAACTATTTCTTCAAAGCTAACTTCTTAGCTGGAATCCAGTTGTTAGTGCCGGCAATCTTGTAGTAAGTCTTGCCATGAATCTTAGCCTTTTCATTAAAGGTATAAGTATGGTTTGGACGTGCGTAGTGCTTGTTAAACTTACCTGCACGGTTGTACATCTTAATCTTCTTATTACCCTTGATTCTTACCTTAATATGAACCTTATGAGTAGTGAGCTTAGTGTTAGCTACCTTAATAAATTGGTTCTTGCCAATTTGGTAATACTCCTTACCCTTAATTGTAACAATCTTAGCATTCTTCAAGGCCTTGATGGTCTTACCACGCTTAAGCATCTTGACATACAAGCCTTTTCTGACTAACTTACCGTGCTTGTTGTAAACGAAAGCGTTGTGAGTTAAACGAATCTTCTTAGGAGCAGTTGAAACTTTAGTCTTAGTCTCGGTTTCCTTAGCTACTTCCGGAGTCTTAACTGGTTCTTGCTTGTCTTCCTTCTTAGTTTCGACTGGAGTTGAAGCAATGATTGATTGAGCGTATTCGGCGTCTAAGATGTCTTGTAACTTCTGTTGTGCTTGAGCAAGCTTGCTCTTGGCAGTTTGCAACTTAGCGTCCGCTTCGTCGTAAGCCTTTTGAGCTGCAGCTACTTTAGCGTCAGCCTTATCCTTGTTGGTCTTCAAGTCGCCGTTCAAGACTTCATTTGCATCGTCATAATTCTTTTTAGCAGTATCATATGCTTTTTCGGCATCAGTTACGGCTTTCTTAGCATCAGCTAAAATTGTTTTAGCATTCTTTAAGTCTTCAACGTGTTGCTTTAAGTTGTCTAACTTAGTTTGTTCTGCTTTGGCGGTGTTGCCTTTATCAGTAGCAGTTTGCTTTAAAGTTGGAAGATCTTTTTGAGCTTGAGCAAGCTTGCTCTTGGTTTGAGTTAAAGTGTCGTTGGCAGTTCTTTTATAAACTGGATAGTTTGCAAAACTGAGCCGAGATCATTTTCTTGATACGAACGCCCCAAGTAACTCATCATTACATTCACCAAGGCAACCAATGTTAAAGAATCATTTAGACTGATACTATTTTTGTTTTCATAGATGTCTGTAATTAAAATCTTTATCTCACTTGTATCGTATAAAGACATAAAACTAGCAAAATTCCATAATGCAGTTTCATCCCATTTACCTAATCTTCCAAAATTGCTTTTTATTTTTCTCTGGGCATCATCAGAAAGATCAGCTTTCTTATTTGTCAAAGTAGCTATAACTGCTGTCAATTCTGCTTTAAAAATCGGCTCATCTTTCTGTTCTTTTTTCAACCAGGCTACATTGCGATTATTAATGGCCGATCGAATACAACGATATTGAATTTTGCGTTGCATTGACTGATCAAACACACTAAAAAAATCACGCACAGAAACATGATTTTGCTTCAAAATCGCTAACAGGTCATCAATATTAATTTCACTTTTTCCATTTTCTACTCGAGAATAAAAAGATTCTGTTACCACGCCAGCGCACATTTGTGTCTGTGTTAAATTTAAGGAATCTCGTATTTCTCTTAGTTGTTCTCCAATAGTCATACTTTTTTCCTCATTTGTTTCATATTTTTAATATATAAACACTTGAGATAAAAGTCTCGAAATCTTCCAAAACGACTATTTTTATTAAAAAAATCACACCCCTCAAGCTAAAAAAGATTAAAGGATGCGATTATTATTTATTCATCAATTTCAACATCATCAATTATTGACGCATAACCACAGTCTTGAATAATTGATTTTAAAGATCTGGCTTTCTGTTCATCACCACTAAAAACAGCTTGATAGAACTTGCCTATCAACTTTTCCAATCCAATTGCAGGATCTACCGGCAATTCTTGCAAAAACTTAAATGTACTTTCCGTATAACTCTTATTAGCATGTTGATGATAGCAACAATTCAAATAATTTATCGTAATAAAAGCCATAAACTGCAAAGTAAAGGTATCGGTAGCTGGATGTTTACGATATGCAGAATAAGCAGCCTCTACTAACTGCTTTGAATCATCAACATCCAGGAAAATTACTGCTTGACTCAAAAAATGATAAGATGTCCGATCCCAATTTTCATTCAAAACCAGTTTCTTTATTTTTTTCTTCATTTCAGGAGAAATTTGATCATTTGAGCGTAAGGCCCAAGCATAAGCTAATTCCAACTTGAATTTAAGCCATAACGGAGCCTGTACCTCACCATTTTCAATTTTTCGCTTAATTTTATCCAGCGCTTTTACATCTCTTCTATTTTGAGCAAAAGTAATCTCACTAGTTAATTCAAAAAAAGGTCCAGTAGACGACTGATTATTAATTTGTGCAAAAAATCCAGTAACATCAAAATGATGAACCGACAAAATTTTAATTAAAGTTTCTGCATCAATTGCATGCACACCACGTTCAACTTTAGAATAAAAAGATTCACTTACAATTCCTGCCGCCATTTCTGTCTGACTCATTCCCGCATGCAAACGCCGGCTTTTTAATGCTTCACCGATTGTCATCTATTTATTCCGTCCTATTTAATTTTGTTTACTTCATCTAAGCTCAATTCAATATAATTACCGCGCTTTAAATCTTCCGGCAATTTCAAATTTCCCATCGAAATTCGTTCAAGTTCAACCACTTTCATCCCTACCGCACCAAACATGCGCTTAATCTGATGATATTTTCCTTCACGAATTTTGATTTCAATTTCAGAACTATCATGTTCTTCATCCTGCGCCAGAATCTTCAACTCTGCTGGCTTAAGCTTAGTTCCATCCCCTAAAGTCATTCCACTAGCAAAAGTTTTCACAGTTTCGTCATCAGCTACGCCTGCAATTTTCGCGCGGTAAATCTTATCAACGTGCTTATTGGGAGCAAGCAATTCATGATTTAGTTGGCCATCATTAATAAGCAAAAGCAAGCCAGTTGTATCTTTATCTAGTCGCCCTACTGGCGTAATTCCTTGATATTGATCCTGCGGCTTGAGCAATGAAATTACTGTTCTTTGACTACGGTCTTCAGTTGCCGAAAGTACGCCCTTGGGCTTGTTCATCAAAAAATAATGATATTTTTGATAATTAACCTCTTGTCCATCTACCAATACTTCATCGGATTCCTTAACCTGCTGTTTCGGTGTTTTTACCACATCACCATTTACAGTGATAATGCCTTTTTTAATTAAAACGTGCACTCCTTTTCTAGAGCCGACGTTCATATTAGCTAAATATTTATCAATGCGCATGAGAACCATCCTTTTTAGCAACTGGTACATTCTGCAAACAAAAAGTAAAATTATCCTCCTCCAACAAGCGGGTATAGAAATCTACTTTCTCAGTATCATTATCAAACAAGGTCTTATAAAGTCTGACTATTACTCTATGTTGATAAAAGCTTGCTTCATATGGAATATTTTTATCAAAAAAAGTAAATGTTTCTGCGCATAATTCTTTATTAAAATTGTGTATATACGCATACATTAAGAAATCAATCACTAAATCAGCAATTCCAACTGTATTTGTATAACTTAAGATGTTTTCTGAATTTTTTACATAGCTTTGATAAGCAGTATGAGAAAAATTGAGTACTTGTTCTGGAGTTAGGGCAATAAAAGCCATCCCTAAATATTCATAGTTGAGGAATCCCCAATTATTTCCTTTAGATAAATGTTGTATCTTCTTTTTAACCGGTTCTGATATATCATCAGTTGAATGAGTTATCCAGGCAGTCATTAACTCCAATATATAAGGGATCCAAATATAATATGGTTTACCTTGTTCTTCAGCTTGATCAATCTCCTTTTTTAGTTGACCTAGTTTCTCTAAATCTCGTTTATTAGCACTATTTGCTATTTTATTCGCCATAAAGCTAGCATCCTGTAGACTCTTTTTATGCGGTGATTCCTGGATTGGACCATCCAGCGTTTTGGAGAAGAATTGAACTGGATTAATATGATTTGCTTTCAAAATTTCAATTAAGGTATCAGCATCAATACTATGAATCCCACGTTCAACTTTTGAATAAAACGATTCTGAAACAACTCCTGCTACCATTTCAGTTTGAGTAAGTCCAGCTGCCAATCTAGTTTCTCTTAGTGATTTTCCGATCTTCACTGTTTTTACCTTTTCTACAAAAAATGCCAACAGATCATTCTGTCGGCATAACTTTTTACAATAAATCTTGATCTTCTTCGATCTTATCGTTGATAAATTTTTCATTTGGATAAATTGGCATTACTTCAATTCCATCCATCGCTCTTTGAATCAAGCCTTCAACATCAAGACGAGCTTCATATTCACGAGCCTTATCAAGCTTTGGCTTAGTCTTAGGACGTGGTGGAGCAAAGATAGTACAACAATCTTCAAATGGTTGAATTGAAAGATCAAAAGTACCAATATCTTCTGCCAATTTAATAATTTCAGTCTTATCCATTGTAGCAACTGGACGAATAACTGGTGTAGTTGTCACATCGTTAATAGCAACCATTGATTGCAAAGTCTGTGAAGCAACTTGACCAACAGATTCACCGTTAAAGATTGCAAGACCACCGCGCTTAGCACGAATACGGTCTGCAAGTTGCAACATGAAGCGACGTTGTACAGTCATCAAGTAACCTTCTGGCAATTTTTCCTTAATAGTTTCCTGAATTTCAGCAAATGGCACAGCGATAAAGTTAATCTTACCTGCATAGTTTGCCAAAATACCAGTTAATTCCTTAGCCTTAGCTAAAGCTTTTTCAGTAGTGTAAGGTGGACTGAAGAAGTGCACCATTTCAATATCAACCCCACGCTTCATTGCAAGGTATGAAGCAACTGGTGAATCAATACCACCACTAAGCATCATTACAGCTTTACCAGCAGTACCAACAGGCATCCCGCCAATACCGTGAAGCAATTGGTTAGAAATATAAACAGCATCTTGACGCACTTCGATTCTAAGTACTAAATCAGGGTGCTTCATTTCAGCCTTCAAGTGGTCGATATGATCGAATAAGTAATCACCAACCAAGTTATTAAGTTGATTAGTATCATATTCAAACTTGTGATCACTACGCTTAGTATTAACCTTAAAGGTCATGCCCGGCTTAAAAGTTTCCTGCATTAATTCTAAAGAAGTCTTTTCAATATCTTCTAAAGTTTTAGGAATCTTAATAGCTGGTGAATAGGTTTGAATACCAAACACTTTCTTCAAGCGCTTATCTACTTCCGCAAAAGGTGCGCCATTTAAAACAATATGCATCCGGTCGTGACGAGGATGGAAGTCAATCTGAGGAAAATCTTTTAAGACCTTTTCAACGTTGCTAGCTAAACGATTGATGAAGTCCTTTCTGTTCTTTCCCTTAGTTGAGAGTTCCCCATAACGGACCATAACTTCTGTATATTCCATTAATTCTCTCCCAAATGATTAATTTTAGCAAAATGATTGTAGATCTTATCAAAGACCTTGATAAATTCATCTGCCTGCTCAAGCGTATTTGTTTCATCAAAACTCAAACGAATTGCGCTAGTAGCAATCTTATCATCAATTCGCATAGAAACCAAGGTGCTGGCTTCATCTGCGGTCTTTGATGCACAAGCAGAAGTAGTTGAGGTATAAATGTCTTGATCTTCTAAAGTATGAACTAAGGTTTCACCACGAATTCCTTCTAATGCAAAGCAAAGAATGTGTGGTGCAAAACCGTCGCTTACTGGTGAAAAGATATCGATACCTGGTTTATCTTTCAAATAGTCAACGATCTTAGCCTTAATTGCTGCTTCACGGCTTGCCTTTTCAGGTTCGTTTTCTAAAAGCAACCGAATAGCCTTAGCCATACCTGCGATAGCTGGTAAGTTTTCGGTACCGGAACGAAGTCCCTTTTCTTGGCCACCTCCATCATGAAGTGGAGTAAGCATTTTGCCTTCTTTTTTGTAAAGGATACCAATGCCTCGTGGTGCATGGAACTTATGCGCTGATAAACTTGATAAATCAACCCGTGGTGTAAAGACCTTATCCCAAATATTCTTACCTAAAGCTTGAACATTATCAACGTGGAATTGAATAGTTGGATAATTTTCAAGCAAATCACTGATTTCATCAATTGGTTGAATCGTGCCGATCTCATTATTGACACCCATAATTGAAACCAGAGTAGTATCTGAGTCAATGGCATTTCTCAAATCGTTGACATTAACTCTACCCTCTTTATCAACTGGCAAACGTGTAACGCGCCAACCCAAATTTTCTAAAGCATTAAAGCTATTAGCTACAGAAGCATGTTCTACGCTGGAAGTAATAATATGCTTACCAAATTCACGCTTTTGAATTGCTGTTCCTTTAATTGCAGTATTATTTGATTCTGTACCACCTGAGGTAAAGAAAATCTCATGTTGTTTAACGCCCAACAAGTCTGCAATTTGTTTGCGTGAAGCTTCAAGCATTTGATGCGCACGGTCACCCATCTTATGCAAACTTGAAGGATTGCCCCAAATATTAGTTGCTACCTTATTATAGGTATCTAAAACTTGAGGATCTATTTTTGTTGTTGCACTATTATCAAAATAAATCACGTTCAAAACTCCCCTAATAAAAAACGGTCAACTACTTGACCGTTTAGTGACTATTAGATTTTAGCTTAAATAATGAAAAGCTTCAATTATTTATTCTTTTTGTTCAGAATAATATGCATTTTCAAGTCGTTGATAGCTACCTGGCTCTACTTTTTCAATTGCAGTAGCAATGGTATCCAATGCTTCCTTATAATTATATTCATCGTAAAGTTGCATCGACTTCTTTTGTGCTTGCTTAATCGTATCCTTATCAGCATATTTATTTGAATACTGCATCGTTAACTCAACTAAGTTAGCAGAATTGATAATATCGTCTGCTTCACGCTTAAGTCGTTCAACATCATCAGAAATTTGAATTAATTCGTTAGAAATCTTTTCCATATTAATTCTGACTTGACTTAATTCATCACTAACATGACCAATTTCGTTAACGACTAAAGTATACATTTGAATAAAGCTATCTGGATTCCCTGGCAAACTACGTCTTTCAAGACGGCGATAAACTAATGAAACCTCTTGCTTAAAGTGCTTAATTGAATCATTAGCAACATTTTCTGAATCGTATAGGCCATCAACATCTGTCGACATTTTAATTTGCTCAGCATCAATCTCACGCAAGCGATCTAACATTTCTAACCATGAATCTTGAATTGCAGAATAGACGCCCTTGCCATCAGCTATATTTTGCGTATCAACTGTATATTGGCGATTCATGTTATTAACTTCTTTTTCAAGCTCTTTGCTTTTTTCAAGTTCGCCATGAGTTAATTCATAACTCTCATCAATATGTTGCAATTTCTCAACTAACTTTTTAGATGCCGTTTGCTGGTGAGAAATTAAAGCTAACATCTTGCTTTGATTCTTTTCGACAAAAGGACGAGCTTTATATTCCTTAGCTAAAATGTCATAAAGGCCATCGATTTCACTAGATATCTTTTTATTTTCGTTAGCTAATTCATCGACTTTTAGTTCTGCCAATAGTTTACGAGCACTATCAATCTGATCATGAATGTCTTTAATTCTGCTTAAAACATCAACCTTAGTAATATAGTACTTTTCTGAAATCATCTTCTTATAAACATTAGATAATTCCTTAAGCTGATCTTGGAAAACTACTTCTAATTGATGATAGCCATCTTTGATTTTAGGCAGTTGTTTTTGTAAAGCCGCTAAAGACATGCGAATCTTAGATAAAACTCGCTTAGCTTCTACGTGATCCCCTTGAGATGAAAGATTCTTAGCTTCTTCAAAATCGCTCTCCATTGAAGCAAGTTGATCTTCAATTTGATCAATTGCTGTACCATATTCAAATGAATTAGCTAAAACGTCCTTTCTCAATTCACGATAGACTTTAATTAAAGCATCATACTGAATTTGATTTTCTTTATTGGATTCAAGCAATTCAGTAAACACTGCCTTAGTATTGCGAGCATCTTCTAAAGCCGGTTTAATTATTTGCTGTGCTTCTTTTATTTTCTTTCTGGCTTTAAAAAGTTTGTAAGTTGCATTTTCATTTGCCGCTTCTTCAACTAACTTCTTTACGCGTGGCAATTTTTTAGTTGAAGCTTCTTTATAACTCTTACGCCAAGTATTTAATGTGGTTAGACTTTCGCCCGCCAAATCCATTTTATTCAGTCGTTTGATATCATCTTCAAGGTGCATCTCTTCGATTTCATTAAGAGCTGCATCGATTACCTCGACTTCTCGCAACTGCTTACGATTAATGAGCAACATTAAAGCAACGACTACAATAATAAGGATTACAACGGCGACAATAATAATAGTTTGAATTGATGACATTGTTTATCCTCCAAAACTACAATCATTATAACAAAACATAGCCTAAAGATGTGCAAAAGCTGATGTATTTCTTGATTTATTATTCTGAACTCTATATAATACTATTCGTGTAAAATATTTGCAGCAATAAGTGACAAGAACGTCAACATCTTGAAACGCTTAAGTGAACGAGTAACCCGCGCTGCATTGGGCGAAAATGTAAATCCAAGATGCACGAATGTTGAACTTATTTGTAATATTTTACTCCAGAAATTATTATTTTAAATTTTATGGAGGATTTTTATGTCAAGATATACAGGTCCAAGTTGGAAACGTTCAAGAAGATTAGGTATCTCACTTTCAGGTACTGGTAAGGAAATCGCACGTCGTAACTACGCTCCAGGTCAACACGGTCCTAACAGCCGTGGTCGTTTGTCAGAATATGGCCAACAATTACACGAAAAGCAAAAGTTACGTTGGATGTACGGTTTGAACGAACGTCAATTTAGAACTTTGTTCACTCGCGCTGGTAAGATCCGTGAAGGTGAACACGGTACCAACTTCATGACTTTGCTTGAACGTCGTTTGGACAGTATTGTTTACCGTCTCGGTTTAGCTACTACTAGAGAACAAGCTAGACAATTAGTTAACCACGGTCACATCACTGTTGATGGCAAGCGTGTTGACATTCCTTCATACGAAGTCAGCGTTGGTCAAACTGTTGGCTTGAAGGAAAAGTCAAAGAACTTACAACAAGTTAAGGATGCCTTAGACGCAGTTACTGCACGTCCATCATTCGTTTCATTTGACGACAACAAGATGGAAGGTACTCTTGTACGTTTACCAGAACGTGACGAAATGGAACCAGAAATTGATGAATCACTCGTTGTTGAATGGTACAACAAGTTACTTTAATTTTTATATTTTATTTTGTCAAAAACCTTTCCCAATATCGGGGAAGGTTTTTTTGTTACAATTAATAGTAACAAAGAAAGGATGATTTTATGAGTGATGATTTAAGTAAGCGCGTAGAACAAGCTGCGCAAGGAATAACCCTACAGACTAAACCGGATGAACGCCGGCGATATTTAGGTTCACTGCGTGAGCGTGTGTATGTACGCATGAATAATGCTGAAGTAAAAGATTCCAAACTCACTAGTCTTTTCTTACAACACATTGATGATTTTAAAGGCTACACTATTTTGATTAACGGCAATATTACTGATGATGGTTTTCTAGGTGATGTCGAGGCAGCCTGCAGCAAGAAAAATATTTCATTTACATTAGTTAACAATGAAACTGCAAAAACTGGACCCGAAGATTCTGCTGTTTTAGTAGTCTCCAAAAATGCTATTAATCGTCAAAGAATTAAAATTGGACAAGTCTATGCTCCTGAGTTGCCAAAAACTGAATTAGAAGCGCCTAAAAAGAAAGAAAGCTTTTGGCATAAACTTTTTCACGGAGAAAAATAATGAAACCATTAGCTTATCGTATGCGTCCACAGACTCTTGATCAAGTTGTCGGACAGCAACATCTAATTGGACCTGGTAAAATTATTCGCCGAATGGTTGAGGCTCGTCTTCTATCATCAATGATTCTTTATGGCCCTCCTGGCATTGGCAAGACCAGTATTGCGAGTGCTATCGCTGGTTCTACTAAATATGCTTTTCGAAAGTTGAACGCAGCTACTGACGGAAAGAAGCAATTACAGCAAGTAGCCGCAGAAGGGAAAATGAGTGGCACCGTCATTTTATTATTAGATGAAATTCACAGACTCGATAAGACAAAACAAGACTTTTTATTGCCTTTGCTTGAGTCAGGACAAGTCATTTTAATTGGGGCTACAACGGAGAATCCATATATTTCAATTTCCCCTGCTATTCGTTCACGTTGCCAAATTTTTGAGCTAAAGCCTTTATCTGCTCAAGATGCATCGAATGCCATTGACCGCGCTTTAACGGATAAAGAAAATGGCTTAGGCAATTATCATGTCGAGCTGACGGATGATGCACGTGCCCTTTTAATCGAAAAAGGCAATGGAGATTTGAGATCTACTTTAAATTCATTGGAACTTGCGGTTTTGTCTACCAAACAAGAATTAAAAGATAATCATCAAGATACAGACTCTATTGTAATTACTCAGCAAGAAATGGCTGATTCTATTCAAATGAAGGTGCAGAATTTTGATTCTTCTGGGGACGGACACTATGATTTGGTATCTGCTTTTCAAAAATCAATTCGCGGTTCAGATACAGACGCAGCATTGCATTACTTGGCAAGATTAATCGAGTCTGGCGACTTAATTTCAATTTGTCGGCGTCTCTCCGTCATTGCTTACGAAGATGTGGGACTAGCCAATCCTAGCGCTGCAGAACATGCTATATTAGCTATTCAAGCTGCTCAAACGCTGGGCTTTCCAGAGGCGCGTATTCCGCTCGCTAATGCCGTCATTGAGCTGACTCTTTCTCCTAAAAGCAATAGTGCTATTACTGCCATAGATCGGGCAATTGATGACGTTAAAAACAAAAATATTGGCTCTATTCCCGCCAATTTAAAGGATGCGCATTATGCTGGTGCTAAAAAGTTAGGTCATGGAGTTAATTATATTTACCCTCATGATTTTGAAAATGATTGGGTCGCCCAACAATACTTGCCAGACAATCTTCTGACTGCAAGTTACTTTACCCCGAAAGGAAATTCTAAAGTCGAAGAAAGGTATAAGCTAATTTATCAAAAATTAAAGAAGATGCAACGCGATAATTTGAGCAAACATCACAATAGATAGCGCATTCAATATTATTGACAAACCTAATCTGATTGCGTATTATAATAGGTGATCTGAGTTGATCGACAAGCTTAAATGTATAAAGTTGACCGATCAAACTAGAAGACGTGGGAGTTAGCAAATAACTACCGAATCGGAATACTGTCTTGTCACAGGATCCATATTCGCTGCGATGTTAGCTCAAATTTTGAACACTGCGGGTTCAACAAGCGTCATTATGCTTTGTTTAGTCAACTCGGATTTCTTTTGAATATTAGGAAAGGCGGTCTTAAATGGCCGTCTTTTTATGTAATGAGGTTAAAATAAATGATAATTAAAATTGTAATGATTGTTTTTATTCTACTCTTGCTTTTAACTGCTTGGTATATGTGGCACAGACGAAATGGCCATTTTTTAATCTATGACGTAGGCGGTAATCCTCGCCTAACCAACATTTTAAAATGGACTTCTATTGCTTTGATCGCAGAGAGCGCAATCGGAATTATCATTTTATTTATGGATAATAAATATCTTAACTTGATCACACTATTCCTTGCATCTCTAACCATTTTGACCTTTAGTCTTTTAATTACAGATTCAAAAAAATAAAAATATAAACCTTCTAATAATAGATGAAATTTTGGTAAAATAGATATCAGGAAGAGGTGTTTAGAAAATGCTTTCACAATATAAGAATATTCAAGTTTCCGTTGATGGTTCTAAAGAAGCCGATTTAGCTTTCAGCAAGGCAGTTTCTATTGCCAAGCGTAATCATGCTACATTAGAGATCTTACATGTCATCGATACTCGTTCTTTCCAAAATGTTTCAAGTTTTGACTCAGCAATGGTAGAACAAGTTTCTAAAGATGCTGAAAAGAGAATGAAGGATTACCAAGCACGTGCTAACAAGGCCGGTGTTACTGATTCTCATTATTCAATCGAATTTGGTTCACCTAAGACAATCATTGGTCATGATTTCCCTAAGAAACACAATATTGACCTAATTGTTGTTGGTGCAACTGGTTTAAACGCAGTAGAACGTTTATTAATTGGTAGTGTTACAGAATACGTAACTAGAACTGCTAAATGTGATGTTTTAGTATGTCGTGCTAAAGAAATTGCTAATGCGTTAGAAGGCTAATTTTTATATCATTAATCAAAAAAGGTATTTAAGTTTTTAAGCTTAAATACCTTTTTCGTAAATTGCAATAATAAATTGAACACTTAAGCTGCTTGATAGATATGATCCAATTCTCTTTCAAAAATTTCATCTGGTGTATGATATGCCAATATTTTTCTTGGTAGCGAATTGCACCAGGTTTCAATGTCAATGATTTCCTGAAGAGAATAGTTATTGATGTAATCACCCTTAGGAATGAATCTGCGAATGAGCCCATTATGTCTTTCAACAGTGCCTTTATCGCAAGAAGTATATGGATGGGCGTAATAGACTATGGTATTAGATACTTCCTCTAGATTGGAAAGATCCGCAAACTCTGAACCATTGTCAGTTGTAATTGTCTTGAAGATTTCATTCCAGTGCTCACTATACTGCTTATGTAGAGTTTGAAAAGCGCTCATAACACTGGCAGCTGTCTTGTCTGGAATACGCAAGATTAGAAACTCACGGCTCATTCGCTCAGACAAAGTTAGCAGTACTTGATCATCTCTAGTCTTATGTCCTAAGACTAGGTCGCATTCCCAGTGACCAAACTCTTTTCGATCATTAATCTCTTTAGGGCGTTCTTCAATGCTTCGACCTAATTTCTTCTTGTTCTTATGAACACGATGAATTTTAGTATTACGCTTTAACTTCTCAGGCAAATCAGAGTTTCTGATAGCCAACAAGCCTTGATCTACATAGTTATATAGAGTTCTAGTGCAGACTATCTGGTCGCTGCTAAATTCACCCACAGCCAAGCAGCGATTGGCACATACATCAAGTGACCAATTGTCTTCAAAGAAATGCTTATTGACATACTTGATAAAGTCAGATTTCTTCAAGAAGTCTGATTTGCGACCACAGTGGCGTCGGTTAGCTTGATAAACTTCATTTCCACGTTCTGCTTTGTACCGCTTTTGTTTACCGTGATAAAGCAAAACTGTACCACGTTTGATTTCATAGCTAATCGTAGAAGGAGAACAACCAATCTCACGAGCAATTGCTCTAAGAGAAAATCCATCTTTGATACGAGTTTGGATAATAACTCGCTCTTCTAATGACAAATGTTTTCCTTTTTTGTGCTTAGGCATGATAGAATGTAAAGAGTCCATTTGTGACCTCGTTTCAAGATGTTTTGTGGTAATTACATTCTATCAAACGGGTCCAGATGGACTTTTTATTTTTCTAAAGTGTTCAATTTGATTTTACAATCGGCGTAAATACCTTTTTTATTTATATTCTAGAAATCACCAGCGGTGCTAAACATGTAGTCTCGATTATGGAATTTCATTGATAAAATCAAACCAATACCAATCATGTTCCCTACCAAGGCTGAACCACCTTGAGAAACAAATGGTAAGGGAATACCAGTCAATGGTAATAAATCAATGTTCATACCAATATTTTCAAATACGTGGAATAAAATCATCATAATAACACCCGTAGAAATGTATGAATAAAATGCATTTCTAGTATTAAATGAAATTTTAACCATTTGAATAATCAGGTATAAATAAATTAAAATCAAACTTACACAGCCTACAAAGCCAAAATTCTCTCCAATTACGGAGAAAACCATGTCAGACCCACGAACTGGTACATATACGCTTGCTTTACCAAAGCCATTACCAAAAAGTTGTCCTGACCCAATTGCCTTCATACTTTGCCATAACTGGTAGGCACCTGATGATGTATCACCTGATGGATTAAGCCAAGACTTAATTCTTTCAAACTGATATGCTTGAAAGAAATGACTTAAAAACGCTTGCCCACCTGGCGTTACCACCATTAGAATAACTGCAATTGCTCCAATGATGACTATTCCATATAGGGGAACAATAATCTTCCACGATATACCAGAAACTAAAACTACACCACCAACAATTGCGATAAATACTAGCATAGTACCAAAGTCGTTCTGCAACTTTAATAAAATCGCTACGGGTGCAAGCCATGCAACTATTTTACCTAACAATAGCCAATCTGATTTAATGGTATGACCATATTTATCGTTATGATCCTTAACTACGCGTGCCAACATCAAGATAAATGCTGGCTTCATTATTTCAGATGGCTGAAAAGTAACAGGTCCTAACTTGAACCAACTCTTTGCCCCAGTATCCGCTGCAACACTACGATTATAGAAGAACAAAACCGCTATTAACAAGAATATTCCTATTCCGAAAAATATTGGTGCTATCTTAAATAATTGCTCTGCATCAAACTGCATTACAATTACAACAATTACAATAGAAATCAAATACCATAATGCTTGCATAACTACAGCTTTAACAGGTGAACCAATGTGACTTGGATCTCCAAGTGCAGCTATATAGATGCAATATAGACTGATTAATACCAATAACGCCACAGGAATAATTATATTCCATGCTAATCGGTCAATTAGACTTGTTTTGTTTTCAACTTTTGCCATTAAATAATCACTACTTATATTTTATTTTTCATGCAATGTAAAGTATGAAAGTAAGTCATTAATACTGCTTTCTAGACTGTTAGCAAATAATACATTGCTACTCTTAGTCGTAGTAGCGCGATAACGACCTTCAACTTTTTCGATTAAACCAATGGACTTCTTGTTAGGAATAATAACTTCCCAAGTTGGTAAATTCTTACCCTTAAGTTCATTAACTTCAATATCAATATTTTCTAACTTTTTAGACATAAATCCTCCTACTTGCTATCCGGGTGAAACTTAGATGCTATAATCTCATCTTCGTATCTCTCAGGATGTGGATTTCGAAAAACAGTAAAATTATCAGGAACTGGGTCCACCCCACCGCGTATAAATGGGTTACATCTTAGTATACGACTAATTCCCATAATTAGCCCTAAAATTGGTCCATGTTTTTTCAAAGCATCAATCATATAACTAGAGCACGTAGGATAATACCTACAACTCGGTGGAAATAATGGCGAAATTAGAGTCTGATAAATACGTACGATAAAAATCAAAATCTTTCGCAAGTAATCTCCTCACTTAGTGTCGTTGATGTTTTTCAATATTCTTAAGCAAAGTACCAGTACCTAAGGCTACAGCTTCCAAAGGATGGTCAGCTGTTAAAACTGGGACCTGCAAGTAATATGATATCAACTTATCAATATTCTTCAATAATGCTCCACCACCAGTAAGCATGATACCACGATCAATGATATCAGCTGAAAGTTCTGGTGGCGTAGTTTCCAATACTTCTTTAGCTGCTGCAATGATTGACATAAGACCATCTTGCAAAGCATGCTGAATTTCAGGGGCAGTAACTGTAGTTTGTTTAGGTAAGCCATCAACTACATCACGACCACGAACCTTAATTTGTTGATCTTCATCAGGTTCAAATGCACTACCGATTTCAATCTTGATTTGTTCAGCAGTTCTTGAACCGATCAATAAATTATGTTTATTCTTAATATAGCTAATAACCGCTTGATTCATACGATCACCAGCGTAGCGAAGTGAACGTGAGGTAACAATTTCCCCCATGGACAAGACAGCAATATCGGTAGTACCACCACCGATATCAAT
Organism: Lactobacillus sp. A27; assembly: GCF_016742815.1. NCBI lineage: Bacteria > Bacillati > Bacillota > Bacilli > Lactobacillales > Lactobacillaceae > Lactobacillus > Lactobacillus sp. A27. The sequence goes on along the minus strand of NZ_JAEHNT010000016.1, from coordinate 55,055 downwards.
AACCATATTACCTTGTGGTTTAAAAATATCAAGTCCTGCACCTACTGCAGCTACCTTAGGTTCGAAATCAAGGTAAACCTTACCGCCACCTGATTTTTCTGCTGCTTGAATAATAGCCTTTTGTTCAATCGAAGTAACTCCTGTAGGAGCACAGATTAAAATATTAGGCTTAGACATAAAACCTTTTACATTTAATTTTTCAATAAAGTATGACAGCATTTCCTCTGTAATATCGAAGTCCGCAATTACACCGTTCTTCAAGGGGCGAATTACGCGAATATTACCTGGGGTTCTTCCTACCATTTCATATGCCTCTGAGCCAACTGCTACTACTTTATTTGTATCAGTATTAACAGCAACTACAGATGGTTCATTTAAAACAATCCCTTTTCCAGAGACATTGATTAGTACATTAGCTGTTCCTAAATCAATTCCTATATCTCGTGCCACAATAACCCTCCATAATTATTCATCGTCCATTTTACCATAAATAAATAAGAGTTTCCTTTACTGTCCCTGTTTTAACACAATCTTTAAAACAAATTACTTAATTGCATCGAAGTATCGATAAATGTAATTACAAAATTACCAACTAAAAAGCCCAATGCAATAGCAAGAAATAAATATAATAATTGCGTTTCAAACACATGTCCTTTACGAATTATTTTTTCTAGCTGCACAGCCTTCATTGCCTGAAAAGATAATCCAATTGCAATCAAATAAATTATTATACTAATAATGGCATGAACGCCTAATTGAAACATATTCTTTTCCTTTATTAATAAAAAAGACGGATGCAAAATCTGCATTCGTCTTTTTATCTCTTTTAGTGACCTTTAGTGTTGTAAACACTAATTCTGTTCATTGCTCGTCTTAAAGCAACTTCAGCACGTTCAAGAGTACGCTCATCATGCTTTTCACGTGCTTCCTTCAAACGCTTCTCGGCTCTTTCCTTAGCGGCTTGAGCACGAGATACATCAATGTTTCTAGCACGTTCAGCACTATCCGCAATAATTGTAGCCACGTTATTAGAAAATTCAATATACCCACCACTAATAGCGATGTGATCAATTCTTGAATTCATTTCACGACTACGTTTAACCTTGACCTCACTAATTACTAATGGGGTAAGCAAGGGTACGTGATTATACATTATTGAACGTTCACCATCTATAGCACGTACATCAACGATGCTTCCACGATGTGAATAAACCATTCCATTAGGAGTTACAACATTTACTTTAAAAAGCTTTTCTGGATCTGCCATTGGACATCACCCTACTTTTCTAGTAATGCTTTAGCTTCTGGATCACTTGGAGTTACGCCCATTTCTTGTGCTTTCTTCAAAACATCTTCAATTGGACCAACACCACGGAACGAATCTTCTGGTAAGTCATCAAGATGACCATCTAAGATAAGCTTAAAGCCCTTAATGGTTTCCTTAATTGGAACATATGAACCTGGCACACCAGTAAACTGTTCAGCAACAAAGAAGTTTTGTGACAAGAAGAATTGAACTTTACGTGCACGTGCAACGATCAATTTTTCTTCATCAGACAATTCATCCATACCCAAAACAGAAATAATATCTTGCAATTCGTGGTAACGTTGCAAAACATGTTGAACACGAGTAGCAACTTCGTAGTGTTCTTGACCAACAACTTCAGGGTCAAGGGCACTTGAAGTTGATTCAAGTGGGTCAACGGCTGGGTAAATACCTTGTTCTACCAAACTACGTTCCAAGTTAGTAGTAGCGTCCAAGTGTGCGAATGTGGTTGATGGAGCTGGGTCAGTATAGTCATCGGCAGGAACATAAACAGCTTGAATAGAAGTAATTGAACCCTTCTTAGTTGAAGTAATTCTTTCCTGCAATTGACCCATTTCAGTTGCCAAAGTTGGCTGGTAACCAACGGCACTTGGCATACGACCAAGCAAAGCTGAAACTTCTGAACCGGCCTGAGTAAACCGGAAAATGTTGTCGATAAAGAGCAAAACATCTTGACCTTCAACATCTCTAAAGTACTCAGCAAGAGTCAAACCAGTTAACGCAACACGCATTCTGGCACCAGGCGGCTCGTTCATCTGACCAAATACCATGGCAGTTTTACTTAAAACGCCTGAAGCTTTCATTTCGAAGTAAAGGTCGTTACCTTCACGAGTTCTTTCACCAACACCAGTAAATACGGAAATACCACCGTGTTCTTGAGCGATGTTGTGAATCAATTCCTGAATAATAGTGGTCTTACCAACACCGGCACCACCGAACAAACCAACTTTACCACCACGAACGTATGGTTCAAGCAAGTCGATAACCTTGATACCAGTTTCAAGAATTTCACGACTAGTAGTCAAATCTTCATACTTAGGTGCTTCCTTATGGATGCTTTCACGAGGGTGATCCTTTGAGAATTCTGGTCCACCATCAATTGGTTGACCTAAAACGTTGAATACACGACCTAAAGTATCTTCCCCAACAGGAACTGAGATTGGGCCACCAGTATCTTCAACTTTCATACCACGTCGAAGACCATCGGTAGATTCCATGGCAATCGTTCTTAAGACACCATCACCAAGCTCAACTGTAACTTCAAGAACAATACTTTCATTCTCGGATTTAATTACACGCAAGGCATTGTTAATATCAGGCAAATTCTTATCGATTGGGAATTTTACATCGACAACTGGGCCGATTACTTGAACGATTTCACCTTCACTCAAAACATCTACCTCCTTTTCTTTATTACTCTAAGGCATTTGCACCACTGATAATTTCAGTAATTTCAGTAGTAATTTGTGCCTGTCTAGCACGATTTAATTTCGTAGTTAAATTTGAAACTAAATCCTTAGCATTATCAGTTGCACTCTGCATAGCTGTCATTGAACTAGCATGCTCTGCAGTCTTTGCATCCAAAATAGCACCATAAATGGTTGAACGCGCATACTGTGGTAACAACTTCATTAACACTCTATTAGGATCTGGTTCAATATCATATTCTAATTCTTTATGTGCTTCAGCTTCTTTAACACCAATATCTAAATCGACAATTGGTAACATCTTTTCAACACGAAATGCAGATGATAATGAGTTTACATGGTGCGTATAACATACATAAAGTTGATCAAACACACCGTTCAAAAACATCTTGATTGCTGTTGAAACGATTGGCAAAACTTCATCAAAAGTTGGGACATCGGACACACCATTTTTCTCGTAAACAACATTAACGTTGTTCTTCTTAAAAAATTGGGCTCCAACTGAACCTACGGCCAAGACTTTAACTTCATGACCTTGTGCACGTTCATCTTCAAAGATTCCCATCATGTTCTTAATAACATTACTATTATAAGAACCTACCAAACCACGATCACCACTTACTACTAAAAAGCCAGTAGACTTAATATTCTTTCGTGGTTGAATCATATCAGCTGTAATACCTAAACCGAATACATCAGTGTAATCGATCTTGGCAATATTTCTCTTATCAATTGATACGTCTTGATCGCGCAAGCTATCTACCACCTGTGAACTAATCAAGCGAGAAATAGTCTTACGAACATGATCGTTATAAATGGTGTAACCTTTATCACGATCTTCGGTTTGGTTTAACTTTGATGCAGAAACCATTCGCATAGCTTCTGTGATTTTACCAGTTTGTTTAACTGAAGCAATTTTCTTCTTCAACTCAAGTAAAGATGCAGGCATATTCTACCTCCTATTTCTCACTTGGTGCAAAGCTCTCACTAAATTCCTCAATAGCTGCTGACAACTTCTTATCATCTGGCAATTTACCAGTTTCACGAATTATCTTGAGCAAGTCAGCATGACTGCTGTCAAAGTTATCAAACAATTCATTTTGGAAGCGACTAATGTCTTCAACTGGAATAGAATCAAGATAGCCGTGAGTCAAAGCATAAAGAATCAAAACTTGTTTCTCAACTGGAATAGGATCATGAAGTGGTTGCTTTAATACTTCAACAGTTCTTTGACCTCTATTCAACTTAGCTTGAGTGGCTTGATCAAGATCACTACCAAATTGAGCGAAACTTTCAAGTTCACGGAAAGCAGCAAGGTCAGTACGTAAAGTACCAGCAACTTTCTTCATAGCCTTAATCTGGGCGTTACCACCAACACGAGAAACTGAGTTACCAGCATCAATGGCTGGACGAGTACCAGCAAAGAACAAATCACTTTGTAAGAAAATCTGACCATCAGTAATAGAAATTACGTTGGTTGGAATATATGCAGAAATGTCTCCCGCTTCGGTTTGGATAATTGGCAATGCAGTCAAAGATCCACCGCCAAGCTTGTCACTCAACTTAGCACTACGTTCTAGCAAACGTGAGTGTAAGTAGAAGACGTCACCTGGGTAAGCTTCACGACCAGGCGGACGACGGAGAAGCAAGGAAAGTTCACGATAAGCGACGGCTTGTTTTGATAGGTCGTCAAATACGATTAATACATCCTTGCCATTGTACATAAATTCCTCACCCATAGCAGTACCAGCATATGGTGCAATGTAAAGCATTGGTGCTGGTTCACTTGGGCCCGCTTCAACAACAATGGTATAATCCATTGCTCCGAAACGCTTTAAAGTTTCTACTTGAGTTCTAACGGTTGATTCCTTTTGACCAATAGCAACATAAATACAAATTACATCTTGGTTCTTTTGGTTAAGAATTGTATCGATGGCTAAACTAGTCTTACCAGTTTTACGGTCACCAATAATCAATTCACGCTGTCCACGACCAATTGGAACTAAGGCATCGATAGCCTTAATACCAGTTTGAAGTGGTTGATTAACTGATTGACGGTCCATAACCCCTGGAGCCTTTTCTTCAATAGGACGCGTCTTATCAGCCTTAATTTCACCTAAACCGTCAACAGGTTGACCCAATGGGTTAACTACTCTACCGATTAAGGCGTCACCAACAGGAACTGACATAATTCGACCAGTTCTTTGAACACGGTCGCCTTCACGAATATCGTCAAATTTACCTAGGATAATGATACCAACATCACTAGCATCAAGGTTTTGAGCAATACCGTATGAACCGTTATCAAATTTTAACAACTCACCGGCTAATGCATTATTAAGTCCGTGAGCCCGGGCGATACCATCACCAACGTAAGTTACAACACCAACTTCGTTAATGTCGAGCTTGTCGTCGTAATGTTCAAGTTGCTGCTTGATCAAGGAGCTAATTTCTTCCGCTTTAATGCTCAATGGTTTCACCTCTTTTAATTTTCATCAATTATTTGCGCACGGATCTTCTTCAGCTTATTTTTAACTGATCCATCAATCACGCGATCCTTCACTTGAAGAATCACGCCGCCTAAAATACTTGGATCAACTTTATTCTCAAGACGCACAGCATTTAAGTTATATTTCTTAGCGAAACCATCACCTAAACGCTTAAGTTGATCATCATCCAACTTCACTGCTGTAGTTGCAGTACCAGATGCGATCTTGTTTTTATCATCATAAAGTACAACAAATTGATCAATAATATCGACCAAGTATGCAAAACGATCATATTCAAGCAGCAAATTTAAAAAGCCTTGTACTTCTTTTGAAAAATCTTTTTCAATAGCAGTTAAAAAATCTTTTTTATCCTTACTGTTTAAGATAGGATCACTTAAAACGTTGATGACTTGAGGAGTGGCAACTACTGCCTTTTTTAACTCCACCATTTCATCATAAACGCTATCAAGTACTTTATTATCTTGCGCATAGCCGAACAAAGCGGCACCGTAGCGTGCAGCTACTTCTTCTCTACTTAAAGCCATTAATCATCCAACCCCTTAATAAATTGGTCGACTAAATCTTTTTGGTCTTCAGCAGATAAATTCTTAGCAATTACCTTTTCAGCAATAGCTACAGAAATATCAGCAACTTGATCACGTGCAGAATTCAATGCATCTGATTTAGCCTTAGTGGCTTCTTCATTTGCCTTCTTACGAATTGCTGCAGCATCTTCATTCGCACTTGCTACGATTTCTTTGCCAGTTTTTTGCGCATTAGCTTTAGCGTCAGAGAGAATCTGTGTTGCTTCTTGTCTTGAGTTCTTCAAGGCAGCTTCACGCTCGTTAGCAAGCGTTTCAGCCTTTTTTCGATCACTTGCAGCTGAATCCAAGTCATTAATAACTTTTTGCCGCCGCTTTTCCATCATTTCTGATACTGGACCCCAAGCAAAGTGCTTGACCAATAACATCAAGATGGCAAAACAAATTAAATACCAAAGTGCATTACCTAGGTAAATATGATGTGAGGCTGCAAATAATGTTTGAATAGTCATTTACTGCCCTTCTCTCTTTAATATTTAAATCCTTTAGTTTTAAAAATTTTATTAAAGGAAAAGAATCAAGAAGGCAACAACGATAGCCAAAATAGGAACGGCTTCGATCAAACCAACACCGATAAACATTGTTGCTCTTAAGTTACCTGCACTTTCAGGTTGACGAGCCATACCTTCAAGAGTTTTTGAAATAACTTTACCGTTACCCAATGAAGCAGCTAAAGCTGCCAAACCAGCTGCGATGGATGCAGCAAGGTATTTAAAAGCTTCTGACATAAATTTATACCTCCAAAATTTATTCTGTAGTAACTTTCTTACCAATGTAAACCATTGATAAAGTTACGAAAACATATGCCTGGATAGAGCCAATGAAGACAGAGAAACCTTGCCAAATCATGGCTAATGGAGCTGCTAGAATCAATGTAAATGGTCCACCAGCATGTGCTAGATCATTACCAATTAATGTAAGCAAAACTTCACCAGCATAAATGTTCCCATATAAACGTAATGATAAGGTTAAGAAATTGGTAAACTCTTCAATAATGTTAATTGGGAGCATAAAACCAACTGGCTGCGTATAATTCTTTAAATAGCCGCCAACACCAAATCTTTGTACGCCGAATGTGAACGATAGAAGCAAGGTCATCATTGCAAACGACATTGTCGCTACTGGATCAGCAGTTGGTGACTTGATAAAGACCCAATCATCAACTTTGACTTCCATAAACATACCCAATTGGTTCATAAACCAAATGAAAAGAAATAAAACAAGTGCAAATAAAGATAGGTGTTTTTGCGCATCTACATCACTAACATTATCTTTGACGATACCGTTAGTAAAATCGAGTAAATATTCAAAAACATTTTGTCTTTTGTTAGGTTTCATTTCAACTTTTCTTGCAAGCCAAAGGCAGATAAGAAAAACTGCTAAAGCCATTAGCGTTGAACCGATGATCCCAGTAAGATCAAAATTCAAGCCCATGAATTTAAAAACAAATGATTTCTCCATTACTTCGTGACCTCCCTTCTCGTGTTGAATTAAACTCGAACACGTAAATCATCTTAACACCAAAAAATTCTTTTGTGTAACATGAAAACGTATTCTAATAAATATTTTTACGAAAAAGGGTTTACTTAGTTCCGAATAATCGGTCACCAGCATCACCCAAACCTGGGAAGATGTAGCCGTTATCCATCAACTTTTCATCTTCAGCAGCTGCGTAAATATCAACATCTGGGTTAGCTTCTTGAACAGCCTTGATTCCTTCTGGAGCCGCTACTAAAACTGCTAACTTGATTTCTTTAACGCCGCGCTTCTTTAATGCAGCAATGGCATCATTTGCTGAACCACCAGTTGCAAGCATTGGGTCAACAACTAAACATTCACGTTCAGCAATATCCTTTGGAGCCTTGAAGAAGTATTCATGTGGCTTCAAAGTTTTTTCATCACGATACATGCCGATGACCGCAATTTTAGCTGATGGTACCATATCAAGAACACCATTAAGCATCCCGATACCAGCACGTAAAATTGGCACAATTGTCAATTTCTTACCAGCAATTTCTTTTTGGACAGTTTTACCCATTGGTGTTTCAATTTCAACATCTTCAAGTGGTAAATCTCTCGTAATTTCATAGGTCATTAACCCACCAATTTCGCCAACAATTCTACGAAATTCATTTGAACCTGTGTCCTTACGACGAATGATAGTTAATTTGTGTTGAATCAATGGATGATCCAAAACTACAAACTTTCCCATATATGCCTCCTATAACAAATAATCTAATCATAAATATTTTAATCAAAAACGCAAAGGGTTTAAACCCCTTTGCGTTTATTTTTTATTTATTAAAATGATGTCCACCAGCAGCTTTGTTCAAACGATTCATGTAAGCCAAACTTTCTTCGCCTTCATCAAAACCTTGAACATAAATTGTGGCGATGTCGTCTTTATCGTCAAAATAACGTAATCCGCCAAATAAATTATGATCGGCATCAACTAAGTTCTTACCTAAATTAAACTTGTTTTCATCTGGCAAATCAATTTGATCCAAAACTGAACCCAGTGCGGCAACACCCGTTTTATCATTAAAGTCAATTTGACTAAAGTCAGCGGGATCATCTACTACGATCACTGGTTCACTTGGAGCATAGTGGCGATACTTCATACCTGGAGCCTTCGGCACATCTTTATCTGCAACCTTACCAGTATTAATTAAAACTTTTTCGCCTAAAACTTCACTAAGTTCTTCTGGCGTAATCTCACCTGGACGAAGAACAATTGGAGTTTTGACTGATAAATCAATAATAGTTGATTCAAGACCCACGCGAGTTGGACCACCATCAATAATACCTGCAATCTTACCTTTCAAATCGTGGTAAACATGCTCAGCTGTTGTTGGACTTGGCTTAGTTGAGGTATTAGCAGATGGACCTACGATTGGATAACCCAATTTTGCAATCAAATCATGAGTTAACTGATCGTCAGGACAACGAAATGCAACTGTATCAAGACCACCTGTAACAGCATCTGGAAGCGTACCAGGCTTGACAAACAAAAGCAAAGTCAATGGACCTGGCCAAAAATGCTTGATTAATTTCTTAGCCCTTTCAGGCACTTCCTTGGCATAACGCTCCATCATTTTTTCATCAGAAACCGTAACGATCAATGGATTATCACTAGGGCGACCTTTTGCGGCATAAACGCCCTTGACAGACTTTTCTTTAGTTGCAATAGCGCCTAAACCATAAACTGTTTCAGTAGGAAATGCTACAAGCTCCCCTTCAGCTAATAATTTAACAGCTTCATCAAGTTGATCTTTTTTAAAAATTTTGGTTTCCATAATTTTTATTTTTGCCACCTTCCATGAACCATGCGTGGCTTGCCGGCCATGTCTTTTCTAAATTCAATATCAAAATCAGGCAATTCTTTAGCAAATAATTCTTTCAATTGATCTTCTTCACTAAAACCAAATTCCAAGAAAAATTCACCATGACTATTTAAATGATCACGAACCTGTTTAGCAAATTTTTTATAAAAATCTAAACCGTCACCACCTGCAAAAAGAGCCTCTTTAGGTTCATTCTGCAGGACATTATCATCCATCTCTTTTTTCTCATTTGTCTTAATATATGGCGGGTTAGAAATAATCTTGTCGAACTTCTCTAATCCAATTAAGACATTCGCTTTGCGCGTTACTACATCCAAGTCATAAGTCAAGAAATTCTCTTCACTAGTTCTTAATGCAGAATCGGTAATATCACTAGCATAAAGGGTCAAATCTTTAATTCCCTTTTTCTCTGCCTCTTTAGCAAGAGCAACAGTGATGCATCCCGAACCAGTACCAAGATCAAGCACCTTATCGCCGCTCTTTAACGACTTAAGTGCCCATTCAACTAGTTCTTCGGTTTCAAAACGAGGAATCAAAACTCCTCGCTGCACCATAATCTTATATCCCAAAAACCAGGCGTAACCCAAAATATACTGCGGAGAAACACCCTTAGCTAGCTTTTTAATGTCTTTATTAGCTTGTTTTAACTGGGCATCAGATAAGACCATATCCTGTTTTAACTCAAATTCACTTGGAGTCAAATTAAGACGCTCAGCTAAAACATAGTCAATATCTTCAGGACGAGCATTTTCAGCAGTTTCGCCTGCCTTAATTCTAATTTTCTTTAAAGTTTTAGGCATTTTGATCAGCCAACTCCTCTAATTGCTTAGTTTGGTTATAAAGAATCAATGCATCAATAATTTCGTCAAGTTCACCGTTCATTACTCGATCAAGCTTGTTAATAGTTAAACCAATACGGTGATCAGTTACACGGTTTTGAGGATAGTTGTAGGTTCTAATTCTTTCTGAACGATCCCCTGTACCAACAGCGCTCTTACGCTTGGCATCATATTGAGCTTGATTTTGACTTTCGTAATAATCGTAAACACGTGATTTCAAAATTTGCATAGCTTTTTCACGGTTTTGTTGCTGACTACGTTGATCCTGCATAGCAACTACGATACCCGTTGGTAAGTGAGTCATACGTACGGCACTAGAAGTCTTGTTGATGTGCTGACCACCGGCACCACTTGAACGGTAAACATCGACACGAATATCTTTAGGATCAATATCAATATCAACTTGCTCATATTCTGGCATAACGGCAACAGTAGCAGTTGAGGTATGAACACGACCTTGGGATTCAGTTACTGGGATACGTTGAACACGGTGAGCACCATTTTCATATTTCAATTTTGAATAAACCTTGTCCCCAGTAATCATAATGGCAACACGCTTATAACCACCAACTTCTGTTGGTTCTGAATCAATCATCGAAACCTTCCAGTTTTGACGTTCGGCGTATTTTTCATACATTCTAAGCAAATCGCCAGCAAAAAGTGAAGCTTCATCACCACCAGCGGCACCACGAATTTCCATGATGATGTCTTTGTCATCATTAGGATCCTTTGGCAGCATTAAAATTTTAATTTGATCTTCGAGTTCTGGAATTTCTTTTTCAATTTCAGCGTTTTCTTCTTTAGCCATTTCGATCAAATCAGCATCTGTTTCACTGGCAATAATTTCTTTATTGTCAGCAATTTCTTGCTTATCCTTTTTGTATTTCTTGTACTTTTGTACAACTTCACGCAAATCGGCTTCTTCTTTAGAAATTTCCATGTAACGCTTAGTATCATTAATAACTTCAGGGTCTGCCATCATTTCTTGAAGTTCTTCATAATGAGCTACTAAGCCCTCTAATTGAGCCATTACTTTATCCATAAATTAAAAGTCCTCTCTATCTCTGAATACCTGGGTGAAAATAATGATAGCGACAAACTGGGTAGTAACTCTCATCGCCACCAATTTGTACCTGCTCACCTTCATATACAGGTTTGCCATTATTAACTCTTAAATTCATTGTTGCTTTATGACCACAATAATGACAAATAGTTTTCATCTCTTCTATTTTATCAGCAAAAATCAATAAATTTTCACTGCCTTCAAATAAATGATTCTGAAAATCATTTTTTAAGCCAAACGCCATTACTGGGATATTAAATTCATCTACAATTTTGGCACATTCCAAGACATGATGTCTTTTCAAAAATTGTGCTTCATCAATTAAAACACAGGCCAATTTTCCTTTTCCATCAGCCAGATCATGGCTATTCATCTTTTCGATGTATGTAAATAAATTCATATCTTCAGCAATTGGAATTGCCTTTCGATGTAGGCCAATCCTAGAAGCAACCGTACCAACACCACTACGATTATCAAGTCCGCTCGTCATTAAAGCAATTTTTCGTCCTTGTGCCTCATAATTGTGAGCCACCTTTAAAATTTCTATTGTTTTACCACTACTCATTGCACCATAACGAAAAAATAATTGCGACATTCCGGGCCCTCCCTTTTACTTAAAAAGTATTCGCCTAACATAGTATAGAGGAAAAAATAAATTTGTGTAGCTAAATGAACAGTAAAACCTCGTTTTCATTCCTGCTCTATGCTAAACTAAAACATAGTTTTAAAGTGAGGGATTATAACATGAGTTTTAAATCAGGAATCGCCAAAGTTGCGGGAAAGTCTAGTTACTGGTTTTTACATAACGTTTTAAAAGGTGGTACTAGTTTTCCTGGCAAGTTTGCTATGAAAATTGATCCAAACGTTCTTAATTCTCTAGCCAAAGGCTACGAAACCGTAATCGTTACTGGTACTAATGGGAAAACCATGACTACTGCATTAATAGTTGAAGCCTTAAAGAAAAAATACGGTGATGTTTTAACTAACCCATCAGGTTCAAACATGCAGCAAGGAATTGTAACGGCTTTTTTGGCTCACAAACATAAACATGTTAAGCGAAAGATTGCGGTGCTAGAAGTTGATGAAGCTAACGTAAAAATGGTAACTAAGTTGCTTCATCCTAGCGTATTTGTTTTAACAAATATTTTCCGTGATCAGATGGATCGATACGGTGAGATTTATACGACCTACGACAAAATCGTTGATGGTATCAAATTAGCACCTGATGCGACCATTATTGCTAACGGCGATGCAAGCATCTTTTCATCAGTTGAGCTCCCTAATAAGAAAATTTTCTACGGTTTCAAATTACCTGATGATAAACCAGAAAACGATCTTAAGGCCCCTGTTAATACTGATGGTGTGCTCTGCCCTAAATGTGATCATATTTTGCATTACCATAGCAGAATTTACGCAAACTTAGGTGACTTCTTCTGCCCTAATTGTGGCTACGACCGTCCTGACTTGACTTTTACAGTCAATAACATTCTTGAACAAACGCCTAATAGTTTGAAATTCCAAATGGGCAACAAGGATTACTCTATTAACATCGGTGGTACTTACAACATTTATAATGCTTTGGCTGCTTACTCAGTAGCACGTCATTTTGGCTTAACTGAAGCTGAAGTTGCTCAAGCATTTGCAGAAAACAAGCGTATTTTTGGCCGTCAAGAATTAATTCATTACGGTAATAAAGATATTGATTTAATCTTGGTCAAAAATCCTGTTGGACTTGATGAAGTGTTACACATGCTCAACACCGAAAAGGATGATTATTCTTTAGTTGCACTGCTTAACGCTAACCACGCAGATGGTATTGATACATCATGGATTTGGGATGCTGATTTTGAAGGATTAAATAAAGACAAGATTAAGAAAGTTCTGGTTGGTGGACAACGTTGGCATGACATGGGCTTCAGATTAGAAATTGCTGGCTTTGATCCGGGTACAATGAGCACCAATCCAGATTATGATAGTTTAATCGAAGAAATTAAAAAATTACCAACTAAGAAGGTTTATATTCTTTCTACTTATACTGCTATGCTTGCCCTTAGAAAGAAAATGGCCGAAAAGAAAATTATTAAAGCTGGTATGTAACGATAAAGATTCACGCAAAGTGAATCTTTTTATTTTAGAGAAAAATAAAAAGGTCTAAGCTGAAATAGCTTAAACCTTTTCTTTATTATTGAGATATTGGGGCTCGAACCCAAACATCCAGGAACCAGAATCCTGTGCCTTACCAATTTGGCTATATCTCAATTAATCACCCGTACGAGAATTGAACTCATAACTCCACCTTGAGAGGGTAGCGTCTTAACCATTTGACCAACGGGCGAGTCAACATTAATAATTATGCTTTTTTCTTCTATGCTTGTCAAGTCATTTTGTCTATAATAATTGAGTGGATGGTGAAAAATGATCGACTATAATAAAACACAACATTTAATTGAATCAATGGTCTTTGAAAGAGTTGTACCGGGCGTAAACTACACTTTCATTAAAGATAAACAAATCTTTACCTCAACGACAGGATTTGCTAGTATCTACCCCACCGTGACTCAACTTAGTCCATTTGCTGAATATGACTTGGCTAGTCTAACTAAAGTCTTAGCTACTGAAAATGTACTTTTAAAGCTTTATGATCAAGGCAAGCTTAATTTTACCGAGCCTTTAAAAGAGTTTGTCCCAGAATTTAAAGATTCGCGTATTCGTCTTTATCATCTTTTAACTCACACCAGTGGTATTCGCGGTTGGATTCCGCATCGTGATGAACTGGATCATGATGAATTACTAAAAGCAATTATCAATTTACCCGTAACTGACGAGTTTGAACATAAAATGCGCTATGCAGATACCAACTTCATTTTATTAGGCTTGGTTATCAAAAAGATTTTCAATCAACCTGTACAAGACGTTGCCACGCAAGAAGTATTCAGCCAAATGCCGCTGACTCACACCACATTTTCACCTAAAAAAGATGCTTGTGTACCAACTGCAATCGTTGATGGACAGGTCTTACAGGGCATCCCACATGATCCTAAGGCACGACAATTAGGTGCAGATTGCGGCTCCGCCGGACTTTTCTCAACCATGCAAGATTTAATCACCTTCAGTCAAGGTTATCTCGGACTAAAAAAAGAGATATTACCTTACAGTCAAAAAACTGTTAGCCTGCTTTTTGATAATAAAAATCCAGCTGGTGTAAAGCCTCGCTCTTGGGGCTGGGATCTACGCTTTGATCCTAAAAATCATTATCCAATCATTTTACACACCGGTTTTACCGGTACATTAATGATTTTGGATCGCGTTAAACGATCAGGCTTAATTTTATTAACCAATCGAATTCATCCTACAGGTCATAATACGGTTTTTCTTGCAATGCGAGAAAAAATTATCCGTAGCTTTTTAAAAGAAAATAACAAGATATAAGAAAAAAGGACGACTGTGTGTCAGCCGTCCTTTTTATCTCTCACTAAATTTCATCATTCATATACTATTATAACTTATTTTAAAGTAATTGTCTTACTTAATTATTATTTTCTGCTTTAAACATTTTCCAATCACTAAAGATAATAATTAAACTAATGATCACTGTAAAAATAAATGCTGCTTGACTTCCCTGAGCCGTTCCTAATGAATAAGTTATATTAGGCTTTTTTTGCCAGATAGATATAATCACAGCCAAGATAGTTGTTCCAACGGAGCCAGCTAATTGTTGACTAGTTTGACAAACAGCCGTAGCATCCGCACGCAATTCCCCTTTTTCTACCTTAAGCGATTCTGCTAAAGTATTGCTAAAGGACATTCTATGCCCTAACATCATGATGCCGTAAAAAATGACAATCATCAATACACTTAAATTCAAGCCAAAAATCATGAATAATAAGCACCCAAGCATCATAAAACTGCCACCTAAGTAAAGTGGCAATTTAGCGCCCTTTTTATCATACAAGCTGCCAAAATAAGGATTGAGTAAACCGGCGATAATACTACCGGGGAGTAATATCAATCCACCAATTAAAGAGTTTTGATGCCCAACAATTTGAACGTAATTTGGCAATACAAAACTGATACCAATATTATTAAACTGTAAAAGGAAATATGCCAAGGCACCCCACACAAAGGCCTTTTGTTTAAAAACAGCTAGATCAAGCAACTTCTTGGTTGATTTCTGAGATAATTTAACAAAAAACAAAATCAAAATAGTCGTTGCAATTAATAAAAGCCAAAATAGAGGATTGGTGATTCCCTTACTAATTTGATTAACGCCCACAGTTAACGTAATAAAAGCGCTGGCTAAAATTATAAACGCTAGCCAATCAAAATCGCTTTTAACTTGTTCATGATATTTGCCAATCACTAGAACACCTGCGATGAAAACAATCAAAGCAATGATAGTCGCAAAAATAAAAATCCAGCGCCAAGATAGATAAAAATTAGTAATTCCACCAAAAGCAGGACCTAAAGTTGGAGCCATAGCGACTACTAACCCAGCAATTCCCATATAAACGCCCCACTTGTCGCGTGGAATAATCTCGGTAACCAAATTAAACATTAACGGTGTACTAATTCCTGCACCTAATGCAGAGATTAAACGTCCTAAAAGCAAAATTGAAAAATTAGGCGCAAACGCACTAATTACGCTGCCGACCATAAAACCACCACAAGCTACTACAAATAGTTGTTTAGCAGTAAAGCGTTCATTTAAATACGATGAACAGATCATAATAATTGCAATGGTTAAAAGGTAGCCTGTAGTAGTCCATTGAACAGTATCTAGAGCTACATTAAATTGTTTCATCATCGTAGGGAAAGTTACATTTAAACTAGTTTCTGTCAAAATTCCCACGAATGACATAAACGCTGCCGATAAAACAGCTAAAATATTTTTAGTTTTTTCTTTCATACAGATCCCTAATTTAATCTTCCAAACAAAAAGAGTAGAAACCTCAAAAAAGTTTCTACTCTTTCTTTAATTAGCTAATGCTAACTATATTCAACCGCATACTATCAAATATGCTGAGTAAAATTAATTATTTAAGACGCTTAGTTAAGTCGTCGTGTAAGTTTTCGTAACCTGGCTTGTTAAGAAGACCAAACATGTTACGCTTGTATTCTTCAACACCTGGTTGGTTGAATGGGTTAATACCATTCAAGTAACCTGAAATAGCAATTGCTAATTCGAAGAAGTAGATCATGTAACCAAGAGTGTGTTCAGTTTGATCTGGAATGTTAACAGTCATAACTGGTACGCCACCGTCAGTGTGGGCTAAAACAACACCTTCGTAAGCACGATCGTTTACGTAGTTCAAGCTCTTGCCTTCCAAGAAGTTAAGTTGATCCAAGTTCTTTTCATCGCCAGGAATCTTAACATCGTGACGTGGTTTTTCAACACGGATAACAGTTTCAAATAAGTTACGAAGACCTTCTTGAATGTATTGACCAAGTGAGTGTAAGTCAGTAGTGAAGTTAGCACTTGATGGCCAAATACCCTTGTTGTCCTTACCTTCTGATTCACCCATCAATTGCTTGCACCATTCACCGAACATTCTAAGATTTGGTTCATAGTTTTCAACAATTTCAGTAGTGTAACCCTTGCGGTAAAGGATGTTACGAAGAGCAGCGTATTGGTATGGTGAGTTCTTGTGAACATCAGTATCAGTGTAATCTGCACGAGCATCTGCAGCACCCTTCATCAAAGCATCGATGTCAGCACCTGCAGCAGCAATTGGAAGTAAACCAACAGCAGTAAGAACACTGTAACGACCACCAATATCATCTGGAACTACGAATTCTTCGTAACCTTCTGCGTCAGCTTCAGTCTTCAAAGCACCCTTTTGACGGTCAGTAGTTGCGTAAATACGCTTAGCAGCTTCTTCCTTACCGTACTTCTTGATCAACTTATCCTTGAAGATTCTGAATGCTACTGATGGTTCAGTAGTAGTACCTGACTTAGAAATTACGTTAATACTAAAGTCCTTGTCGCCTACCCATTCAATCAAGTCGTAAAGGTATGAACCTGAAAGTGAGTTACCACAGAAAACAACAGTTGGCATGTCTGTCTTTTCCTTGCCGTAGAAGTTGCTGTTCAAAAATTCAATTGCAGCTTGAGCACCAAGGTATGAACCACCAATACCGATGCAGACCAAAACTTCTGAATCATTTTGGATCTTCTTGGCAGCCTTCTTGATACGAGCAAATTCGTCTTTGTCGTAATCTACTGGCAAGTCAAGCCAACCACGGAAATCATTGCCAGCACCAGTACCATCACGGAGTTCAGTGTTAGCAGCATTTACCATAGCTTGCATTTCGCCTAATTCATTTTCATGAACAAATGGCGTTAACTTACTACTATCAAAATTAATTAAACTCATAAATCTGCTTCCTAACTATTATAAAAATTTCACATCCTTATTTTAACAATCTTATTTATCGAATACCAGTATCATTTTACAAGCGCATACATAATTTTTTGAAAAAGAGATAAATCAAATAGCCTAAGATCGCACCACACGTATTAAAGAAGACATCATCAATGTCACTAACACCAGTTGATAATAAAAATTGCAATGTTTCAATGACAATTGAAAACAGCATCCCCATCAAAATAGTTTTAAAAAATGATTGCTTCTTTGAAAAAACAATTGGAAATAATATTCCAAACGGCACAAAACACATAATATTGCCCAGTGAATTGTAAAAGAAATCTAACCTGCTTGGCGCATAAACTAATTTCCACGTTTCCTTCATAAAAACTAAATTAACATCACTCAACGGCCTATTAAAATTAAACACAAGTTGCCATGGAAAATAAGTATCTCTGAACGTTGTCAACATTAAAATCAAAATTAGATAAAATGCAAAAATCCAAACACTAACTTCCGATTTAATTGATCGTCTTCTTCTAACAAAAAGAAGCCAGATCAACCGTAAAACCGCAAAAATAAGAAAGTAAAAGAAGGTTTTATCTAATGCTAAAAAAGTTAATTTAACTAATGCAAAATGATTAATACTAGTCGCATAACGTTCTGCTAAAAAATTATAAAGTGGGCCGAAAAACAGCATGCTTTGCCTCTTTCTAAATTATTCCTTCTAGATTATAACCATTTTTTCAAAAGGTAATTATTAAAAAATGCATAACTCTTGATAAATCGTTGTTTTAAGCAGAAGGAACCTTTAAAATTAAAAGATGTTAAAGGAGAAAAATATGAAAAAGAAAATTAGCAATTTTATTCAAACAAGAACTGGATTTTTGGTTCTTTTGGTATTTTGGTTTTGGATAAAATACATTTTTGCCGCTTATTTCGACTTTAATTTAGGTTTATCGGATCCTTACCAGCACGTTATCATGTGGCTCAGCCCGATTGGGACTGCTGTAATTTTGATTAGTATTGGCTTTTACATCCCTAAACCTATTATTTCCTATATCGCCATGTTAATCATGGATTTTGCAAATACTGCTTTGCTATTTGCAAACATTATCTATTACCGGCAATTTACTGATTTTTTAACCATTAAAACAATGACTAATGCTGGCAAGGTCTCCCAAGGCTTGGGTAAAAGTACTGTTGCTTTACTCCACCCTACCGACATCTTAATTTGGATTGACCTTATCATTATCATCATCCTTTTGGTTATTCATAAAATACGAATCGATCAAAAATCATACGGGCTGTCAACTCCCATCGCTATTACTTCAGTTGGAGCATTGATTACTACTTTGAACATCTTTCTGGCTGAGACTTCCCGTCCACGCCTTTTAAGAAATACCTTTGACCGTTCTTATGTAGTGAAATATTTGGGAATTGATACTTTTACTGCTTATGATGGTTTCAAGAGCGCACAAAACGTTCAGGTAACCAAAAATGCTAATGCTTCAGATCTAAATGAGATTTTGAATTTTACCAATAAGATTCATTCTGCTCCCTCATCCGCACATTTTGGCGTAGAGAAAAATAAAAACGTAATTGTCATTCACTTGGAAAGTTTTCAACAGTTTTTAATTAACCTTAAGGTTAATGGCAAAGAAGTGACACCGTTTTTAAATTCACTTTATCGAAATAAACATACTTTGAGTTTTGATAACTTTTATCATCAAGTTGGTTTAGGTAGAACTAGTGATGCTGAAAACATGTTAGAAACCAGTACATATGGGATTGCAGATGGATCATTATTCACTTCACTTGGTTCTGAGAATACGTTCCAGGCAGCTCCCCAAATTCTGCGTCAAGATGGGTATACTTCTGCTGTATTCCATGGGAATGTCGGTACTTTCTGGAATAGAAATGATGTCTATAAAAATATGGGCTATAACTATTTCTTTGATAAGAATTATTTCAGTACACAAAATAAAGACAATATTGGTTACGGTTTAAAAGATAAGCTGTTGTTTGCCGAGAGCATCAAGTACCTAGAACAAATGCAACAGCCATTTTATGCAAAATTCATTACTGTTACTAACCATATTCCATTTGATCTAGATAAGGATGATCGCGATCCTAACTTTAAGACCACTAAAACGAGCGATCAAACTATTAACAACTATTTTGAAACTGCTCATTACTTAGACGAAGCAGTTCATGAATTTTTCAACTATCTAAAAGCTTCTGGCCTCTATAAAAATAGTATGATAGTAATCTATGGTGATCACTATGGATTAAGTAATTCCGAAAATGAAACCTTAGCTCCAATTATTAATGAAAGTGCTGATACTTGGAACACATATAACAATGTGCAAATGCAAAAAGTTCCATTCATGATTCACGCTGATAATTTAAAAGGAAAAATCAGTCACGAAATTGCTGGCGAAATCGACGTTCTTCCAACCTTGCTTCACCTACTTGGAATCAGTAATAAGGGCTATGTTCAATTTGGTAGCGACATGCTTTCTCCTCATAGACAAGATTGGATCGTCTTTAGAAATGGTACTATTGTCAGCTCCAAATATATTATCGTTGGAGGCAAGGGAATAAAAGGAACAGTTTACAATCGAATTAACGGTAGACAAATTATTAATTTTAGCCCGCAGGAAAAGAAAGAAATTACCGCTTTAGCTAAAAAAGCTAAAGATTCTCTTCATTATTCTGATTTGCTTAATAATCATAATTTACTACGGTTTTACACTCCAACAGGTTTTGTACCGGTTGATCCAACTCAGTTTAATTACTCTACTAATTATCAAAAGATGATCTCAATCAGACAAGACCTAGCAGATAGTTCTACTTCACTTTACAGTGAAAATCATAACCGTTCTACAACCAAGCTCTATAAGACTGATGCTTCTGAATTGCACAATCGTGAAAAAGATATTACTAAAGTGCCAGAAGAAGTACTTAAGAATCAATTAACCGAGCAAAATAAAAGTAGCACAGAAAAAAGTGATAAAAACTAAAGAAAATTAAAAGGCATTCAGCTGTATAAAATTGCAGCTGAATGCCTTTTTCTATTCATCTTTGCTTATAAATTGTTCATAGCCTTTATCATAAAAGATAACCGTAAATGTTGATCCTTTGCCAGGTGCAGAAGCCACTTTTACTTTACCACCGTGCTGTTTAATCAATGAGGAAACAATGGCCAATCCTAACCCAGATTCGCCTGTGCCCATCCTCGCTCTTGATGGATCAGCCTTGAAAAAGCGTTCAAAGATAAACTTAGTTTGGTCTTTACTCATGCCGATACCATCATCCTTGACAGATATTTCACTAGCATGTTCCAATCTTTTACCAGAAATTTGAATGTGACCATCATGCGTAAATTGAATGGCATTTTGAACCAAGTTGACCATCACCTGCGTAAATCGATCACGATCTGCATAAATTGGCAATTTTTCTGGACCAGCAACACTAATTTCGTCTTTAGCCTTTTGAGCATTTTGTTTTAACTGCGACTTTAAGTCATGCAGAATTGGCATTGCATCAAAATCTGTTTTAATCAACATGATCTGATTATTACGGATTTTTTCATAATCCAAATTTTCATTAACTAACCTAATTAAACGTTTAGTCTCACGTTGCATTAAATCAATAGACTTAGGCTTAGATTCTTCCGGAATGGCGTCATACTGCAAGCCCTCCAGAATGCCATTAATAGTTGTCAAAGGTGTTCGCATTTCATGAGCTGCATCAGCCATAAATTGATCACGCCGCTTTTCTTGTGCCCTAACTTCTTCATTTGATTGCTTAAGTGCCTTAACCATTTTATTAAAGTTTTCAGCCAGCTGATCAATTTCATCACTGTCTTTATGAGCGATCTGTACATTGAAGTTTCCTGAGGCAACTTTTTGCGTTGCCCGAGACAACCGTTTGATTCGTTTAGTTGAATAATATGAAATGATAAAGCTAAGAATAAGTCCAACTGCTACAGTGATTAACAAAGCCCGCAATAAATTGCGCTTAGCCATATATATTGGTCGCTCAACATGTTTTACCCTAGAACTAATCCACGCTATACCAACCAAATTTTTTCCATTCATCCAGGGGACTAAGACACCAGTATATGCGTCCTTAGTTGAACCAATTGGGGAATTTTCAGTATGGTTATTCTGGATGCGAATCTCTTGTCCATTTTGCAAAGTAGAAAAAATCTTATCAGACAATTGAACTTTGGCATTGACCCGAGGATAAATTTGCGTATTTTTATCATCAAAAATACGTAAATGAACGTCATCTCCACGCAATACAAATTCTAATTGATTCAAGAAATTATCATTTAGTAAAGCTGTGCCGTTTTTGCCATCCGTTTCAGCTAATTCTCCCAACGAATTAGCATAACTTTCCATTCGTTGATAATTTTGCATGTAAGCCTGATTACGGGCATATCCGATTTCTGAATAACCAATAATGGAAATCGTGGTTACGATAATCAAAAGAAAGCCCAGCATGTTCTGATAAATTAATTTCATTATTTGACCTGCGAATCGTCAAACTTATAGCCGACACCCCAGACTGTTTGAATAACTTTGGCGCCAACTTTTTCTAATTTTTGCCGCAATTTTTTAATATGAGCATCAACGGTTCGTTCTTCACCATAATACTCATATCCCCATACTAACTCTAATAGCTGATCACGTGAAAATACTTGCTTAGGCTTTTGAGCCATCGTATACAGTAAATCAAATTCCTTAGGTGTTAAATCGACTACCGGTTGATCATCAAACAAAACTTCTCGTCTATCCTTAGAAATTTTTAGATGAGGTGTTTGAATTTCATATTCCTGATTAGTATTTTCTTGCGTTTGAACATCTTCTTCCATCATCACACGACGATGAAGGGCCTTAATTCGTGCAATCAGGGCAATTGGACTAAATGGCTTAGTCACATATTCATCAGCACCAATTCCTAATCCCAGAACTTGATCTGATTCACTGCCCCTAGCAGTAAGCATGATAATTGGAACAGTAGGAGAAATAGCCCTTACTTCCTTAGCAACCTGAATCCCATCTTTTTTTGGCAAATTCAGATCTAATGTAATCAAATCATACTTATCTGCATTTTCTTTAAACATATCGACGGCTTCGACACCGTCGACAGCGATATCTTGCTGCCAACCTTCTTTTTTGAAAAACATTCCCATCATTTCAGCGACAGAACTGTCATCTTCAACCATTAAGATTCTCAAACTCATTATCGATCCCTAAATCCTTTTGTTCTTTGACGTTTTACTTGATCGGGATCGACATAGTCATGTGGCAATTCATGTCTTTTACTTAAAAAAGATTTGAGACTTTTTTCAGTAAAGACAATTGGCAATAAGATAAATAAATAAAAAGTTAATAGCCAAATGAGAAAATAGCGATCCCAATTCAAATAGTGAATAATTAACCCTATTACGACTTGAATCAAGCCGAATAAAATACAATATAAACTTGCCCTTCTTTGAGCAAACTTAAAACTATCCTTGTTAACTTGCGCTAGATAAGATAAATAGCCATAAATCCGATTAGGCTTCTTGGCTGGTGAAATCAACCAAATAATTCCAATCACTGCCATTATTGAACCACAAGCGACATAGATCACAATTTCTCACTCCTAAATCTGATAAAATAAACGGTTATTCCTCACCAGGTGCAGACATAACTATTCTCATTTTACCAGTGAAAGTGAATTTCTTCATCTCATTTGGAATAATTAAATTAGTTCCTAATTTCAAATCATATGTTTTGCCATCAGCTTCAAGTTTTCCTTCGCCTTTAATGACTGAAACTAAAAGATATGGATGATCCTTTAACCCTGTTTTCCAAGTACCATCAAGGTCAATTTGCCATAAGTAGAAGTGTGGTGAAATTGGTGGTTCTACCAAAGTCTTAATTTCTGCATCTTGATCCTTGCTGGTCTTAATATCAAGCTTAGGATCAACATGAGGTACAGTAGTTACATCAATTGATTTTTGCGTATGAAGTTCACGCTTTTTACCGGTCTTCTTATCTACTCGATCATAATCGTAAAGACGGTAAGTAACATCACTTGATTGTTGAGTTTCAATTACCAAGCAACCCTTAGTCAAAGCATGGATTGTACCTGCTGGAACGTAGAAAAAGTCGCCAGCCTTAACTGGAACTTTTCTGAGCAACTTGTCCCATTCACCCTTATGGATCATATCAGCTAATTCTTCACGAGTCTTAGCATAATGACCATAAATAATGTAGGCACCTGGGTCTGCTTGCATGACGTACCAGCTTTCAGTCTTGCCGGAATCATTTTCTACTTTTCTAGCATAATCATCATCTGGGTGTACTTGCACTGATAAATTATCATTGGCATCCAAGAACTTAACCAAAAGTGGAAATTCCTTAGCCTTAGGATTACCAAATAATTCTGGATGTTTTAAATAAACATCTCTTAAAGACATGCCCTTAAGTGGACCTTCAGTTACTACTGAAGCATCATCCTTATAGCCAGAAATAATCCAAGCCTCACCGACTTCTCCTTCTGGAATATCATAGTGAAAAATATCATCTAATTTGCGTCCGCCCCAAATCTTTGGTCTAAAATACGGGGTTAAAAATAATGGTTCCATTTAAATCACCTCACATAAAGTATATACTTTGAGGCTATAAAAATGAAACCCTTTTCTTAATTATATATCTACCTTTTTGTTTACATGTAAACCTATTTGCTATACTTACGGATTCCTTCTACCAATCGCTTCATTTCGTCTTTTACCATTGCTAATGGGCAGGCTAAATTTATCCGAATGAAATCTTGTCCGTTACCGCGATAAACACTACCTGCTGAAATAATTAGACCTGTCTCTTTTCTCAAAAAGCAGCAAAATCTGCAGAATTATCAGTCACTTTCTGTACATTAATCCACATCAAATAAGTGGCATCCCCAGAGACAACTTTTACCTCAGGAACATTTTCTTGAATGAACTGACTGACATAATCAAAATTCTCATTTAACTGTTGCTTTAACTTCTTCAGCCAATCATGCCCCTAGCATGAAGTGCAGCCACATTAAAAGTCTTGCTTGGTGAAACCAAAGAAATTACATTGCTTTTAGCTTCAATTGAAAATGCTGGTGTATAGCCCTGTCCTTTTCTGACTAAGTCACCATGAATCTCATCCGAAAGCAAAACCACATGGTGTTTTTGACATAATTGTGCAATTTTTTGAACTTCTGCTTTAGTCCAAACCTTACCAATAGGATTGTGAGGATTACAGAAAATCATTAACGTAGTGAGTGGATCAGCTAATTTTTCTTCTAAATCTGTCCAATCAATGCTGTAATGTTCACCATCAAACACTAAATTACTTGATAAAACATGGCGCCCATTATTCAAAATAGAGTTGTAAAAAATATTGTAAACAGGTTCTTGAACTAGAACATTATCGCCAATATGCGAAACACGCCGCACAATCGATGAAATCGCGGGCACAACTCCCGTGGTAAAGATCATCCAATTGGTTTGCGGACGATATCCATGTTCTATTTCATACCAATCCGCTACCGCATTAAAATAATCAGCTTGTGGCCACTCATAACCAAAGGCACCTAATGAAACTTTTTCTTTCATTGCCTTAATGATTTCCGGTGCTGTTTTAAAATCCATGTCGGCAATCCACATCGGTAATTCACCTGGCTTAACATCCCACTTTACTGAATCCGTATGACTACGATCAGGTGCATTTTTAAAATCATATTCCATTATTATCACTAATCCTTTGGTTTTTGATTATTATCTGAATGCTTTACCTTTGAAATTATCTTTGGACAATTGATTTTCGTTTTTTCAGGATCAATCTTATTTGAATCCATAATTAAAATTCCAATTTCTGGCGCTACAATTTTACCTGACACGGGATTTTTAACACTATCAATTTTACTAGTCACTTCTACATCCATATCTGAAACATATTCAAAAGCTAAATCAGTATGAATAAGTGAACTATTTTTAATTTCAAGATGATCAATATAATTTAATCCTTGATCACTTTCGATTTTACAATTAATGAATTTAATATTCTCAGTATTCCAAGCTAGATACTCACCATCAATTGTTGAATCATAGATAGTCCATTTTTACAATTCCAAAAAGCATCTTTAGAGACAAAAGTTGAATTGTGAACCTCAATATTTTCAGCACCATCAAAAACATAATTACCAACTACACTCACGTGATTTAGATATATATTCTTGCTATCCTTGCCAAAATAGTCGCCATTAATTTGTGAATTAGTAATTCTAATATCATTACAAGTCCACATCGTTTCTTCTGCATTGGCAAAATGAACATTGTCCAATCTAATATGACTTGCTCTTCTAAATAGTTTAGGCGCTTGTAAAGCACTATTCTTAATAGAAATGTTTTTAGTATACCAAATTCCACTCCTAGACATTATTTCAAAGGTAGTATTTTCTACTTCTACATGATCGTCATACCATAATGGATACTTCCATGTAAAAATTGAATCTTTTAATCTGACATTATTTACCTCCTTTAAAGGAGATTCACCATGACCAAAGGTAATGCATCATTAATGCCATAAAGTATCCTTTCCCCTTCAAAGTATTTATTTTTGTATTTAATCATTCGCTCACCTATTATCTGTAAAAACAGTTTTCTTTAGGTTCCATTATAAATAGCAGCTTTTATAATGTTTAATACTTATTTTTAGGGCAAAGCTATAACTAATTATTATTAATAAATAAAAATAAAAGTCTTGCTAGGAATCATATCCTAGCAAGACTTTTACTATTGTATGGAGATGAGGGGAATTGAACCCCTGTCCAAACGCATTCCGTCACTGACCTCTACGATCATAGTTATATTACTTGAACTTCACTAGCCCAAAACGCCATATAACAGGGCTAGGATGAGCTAGCTAACCTGTTAAGACTCTTTTCAACTATTCAGGTGAGGTAGTTAAACGTAACTCGTTAAAGTTGATACTCAGTGTCAGCCACGAGTAAACCGACAAAGAGCAACGCATGCGCTAAATTAAGCAGCTAATGCGTAAGAATTTTTGTTATTTGCAGTTATATTTAACTGTAACGTTTTTACGTAGACGTAACCTACGAATCGCAGTCAATGCGAATCTACGCCTGTCGAATCCCAAAACATCCCCTTGAGACTCTACTATTGTAGCATAGACAAATGAATCCTGCGAATAAAAAGCTTAATTAATATCAGTTAAACGAACTACATCACGTTCAATGATTAATTCTTCGTTAGTTGGAATAACCATTGCCTTTACCTTAGAATCTGGCTTAGTAATGAAATGTTCGCCGTTTTCTTCATTTGCTTCGTAATCTGGTTCAACGCCCATGTATTTGAAAGCATCCATTACTTCTTTACGTACGCCCATATCATGTTCACCAATACCAGCAGTAAAGATAATAGCATCAACGCCGCCCATTTCAGCAATATATGAACCAACGTAACGCACAATTCTATTAATGAAGATTTTTCTAGCTAACTTAGCACGATCCGTGTCGCTTTCACGAACATCACGCATATCTGGAGAAATACCTGACAAACCAAGTAAACCAGATTTGTGATTCAAGATATGAATCATTTCATCCATTGACTTACCTTCAACATGCATCAAATGTTGAATAAGTGATGGATCAATATCACCACAACGAGTTGCCATCGTAATACCAGCAATTGGACTAAAGCCCATTGAAGTATCAAATGATTTACCGTCTTTTACAGCAGTAACTGAAGCACCTGAACCTAGGTGACAAATAATCAACTTCAAGTCTTTTAGATCTTTACCAAGCATCTTAGCAGCATGAGGTGCAGTATAACGGATTGATGTACCGTGGGCACCATACTTGCGGACGCCATATTTTTCATAATATTTATAAGGAAGAGAATATAAGTAATGAACTGGATCTAGAGCGCGGTGGTAAGTAGTATCAAATACAGCTACTTGTGGCACCTCTGGCAATACGTTCATAAATGCTTCAATTCCACGGCCTTCAGCTGGGTTATGAAGTGGAGCGTAATCTTCTAATTCATAAATCTTAGGCAAGTTTTCCTTAGTGATAATAGTAGAATCAGTAAAGTATTCACCACCATTAACTACACGGTGACCCACACCAACGATTTCATGTAAATCATCTACTACATTGAATTGCTTCAAGAATTTAATTAATAAGTTAACTGCAGCTTCTTGATCGGCAATTTCTGTTTTTTCTACATGCTTACTGCCATCAGCCAATTTAATTTCAAAGGAAGCATTGTCTAATCCAACACGATCAGCCATACCACTTGCAATGACTTTTTCATCTGGCAATGAGAATAATTTATATTTAAAAGATGAACTACCAGAGTTAATTGCCAAAACCTTTTTCATAAAAATAATTTCCTCTTCTTTCAATAAAAGTTAAGTAATCCCGAATTAATGATTGATTTTAGTATACCACTCGTTCAATTTGACATTAAAACGAATCAAAGCCTCTTCTTTCTTCAGAGAATCTAGTTTAGTTAACAAAACTTCACTAGCCTTGGCATCTTCTCCATGATTTTGGAAAACAAGGATCGACTTTTGATTAAATTTATTTTTAAACATATCATCAGGCAATTCGACAATGGCTTTCAAATATACCTTTTTCGTTAACCATGGCATAAAATCAGCACCAATCTTGCCTGATAAAATTGATTTAGGAACAACTAAAAATGCATAACCCGCAGGTTTTAAGTTCTTAACTATTTGTTCAATTAATAGCAAGTGTGCAAATGAATGACCTTTTTCTGCTCGATTTTCAAATTTTTTAGCATTTTCATCAACTGGATAATAGCCAATCGGCAAATCGCTTACTACTACATCCGGATTAGAACACATCCATGGCATTAATGCATCTTGACAATAAAGTTCAATGTCAAAGTCATTCAAGTGTGCTGCCACATCTGCTAAGTTAAGCATTTCTTCATCATTATCAATTCCGACTAATTGATAGTTATCTTTAGAATGGTTTAAGGCCTTTAATTGTGAAATGATTGAAAACAGCAGAATTCCAGTACCAATTGTAGGATCAACTATTTCAACCTTTTCATTCTTCACCAATTTATGCATTAACATTGCAATTACAGTTGAAATTGCTGGTGGTGTTGGCATCTTATTAACATCAAAGCCATCATCATTAATTGCTTTTAAAGTTAAAAAAGTAAAAACTTGCGCCTTATCTTTTTGACTAATCTCATCATAATCAAGTGACTGATATTTTTTACTTAATTCTGCAACAGTTTGTTCATCTGGTGCACCATTTTCGACTTTGATTTTACCTTGCTCTAAATTATCAAATGTTTCAACTAAGGCTTCTGTAAATGAAACATTCAGGGCTTTTTGCAAAGTTTGTACGCAATCTAAAAATTGATTAAAAAGTTTCTCAAATTTTCCCATAACGTCCCTCCATTACCTTCATTATTTTAAAGAAAGGAAAGAAGAGGTGCAAGGAAAGTTATTTACCAGACAAATATTTGATAATCATCAAATTATTCTCTATGCTTGCGCAATAGACTTCTTGATACATTTTGATAAAAAGCAAAGTCGTAATTAAAACTAAAATGCTGCTAAGCAATGCGCTTCCTTTTATTTTTAACAATCTTTTTCTCTCTTTCTGGTTTAGGTTCTTCATCAAGCTTGAAAACTAAATCTGATTTTCCTTTATTTTCTTCTACTACATGAATGATAATTTGATCTTTTTTAGTGACAAACTGAGCCGATTTTATATTGAAAATAAGCGGCATATATCCACCCCGCCCAGCTCCTGCTTTTGATACCTTTAAAACATGATTTTTTAAATAATATTCAATCGCATACTGTTCTTTTTCATCATTTTTATTAACTCGCATAAAAACTATCCTATTGCTTTTGGAATCTTTCACGATCGGATAAACAGTTTTCGTATCCTCAGTATGCATAAAATTATTCAACTGCACATATGCATAAGCAATATCATTTACATGCTGATTTTCATGCATGTTGGCTCTTTTAATACTTAACAGCAGATTTTGCAAAATGGAAAGGACCAGGATAGTAATAAAAAGAGAAAAGATGACTTCTGCTAACATGAATCCTTTAGTCTGCAATCTTGTATTTTTGGTTAGTATTTTTATCATTAAGATAATGCTGCCCTATCCTTTCATAAACGTGATCATGTACCGTTATCTGATCCAGATTGTTGGCCTTTAACACATGATAGGCATAGACACGATCAGTTTTTAATTCCATTTCACGACCATTTTTTTGACTTTCAGCAACAGTTAAGTAAAGGCAACTTACAGCAAATAGTGAAATGATAATGGCAATGGCGCTTTCGAATATAAAAACTCCCTTTACTTTTTTCATTTTGCCATTCGTCCCCATAGCATTTGATATTTCACAGCTTTTTTCATCCCATAACCGCTAAACGTTATTGTCCCAGGAACAGAGCGTCCAGTTTTAGTAAAAACAAATTTGTTCAAGCCTTTAATATCAATATTTTTATCAATATTTACTTGCTTTTCATGACCACCACCGATTAATTTTATATAATGTTGATCCTCGGAAAAAATGACGGTAACGGCATGTCCCTTTATCGTGCTAATTCGAGATGCTTGATCAAGAGCAGCATTTACTTCTCTTACTGTATTATCAAAAATTAAACGGTGTTGATATTTTTGCAGTTGTAAACTGCCAATTAACAGCATCCCGCAACAAATAGCTAAAGTAATCATCGTTTCAATCAAAGTAAAAGCTCTATATTTATTTCTTATTAATCTCAGTAACTTTGCCATTTTCTAATTTAAAACTCTTATTTGCCTTTTTTACTTGATCTTTAGTTAAAAATTCACCCTGTAAATCTTCAAATTTGCTAGGTGTATCGTGTCCATCATCTTTATACATTTCCACCTGTGTTTGCAAAGTAGTCTTAAAGGCATCTGAAGTTCTCGTTTCTGCCTTTTCCTTTTGATTCAACATATTTGGCACAATCAACACCATCAAAATGACGATAATAGCAATCACAACCACCATTTCAATTAGAGTAAAGCCTTCTTGTCTACGGCTTTTAGCTAAAATATTTAACAAATATTTCTTCATTTTCTTTTTCATATTTTTCTCCTTAAAGTCCTTGCATCATTGAATACATTGGCATTAATAATTTCAAATACATGCCAATCACGCAAAAGCCAATCAAGATAAAACAAAATGGCTGTACGTTAACAACTAATTTTTCTATTTTTTGAGTTAAATCAATAAATAAGCTACGCCCTAACATTAAGCAGCTTTGACTTAAGTTTTTTCTTTCCGAACCTGTTTTAAGCAAAACTAACAAGCTATTCGGTAAAAAGACTTCTTGTTCTACGATCTCTTCCAAATTTGTTCCTTCAGCTAATTGATGCCCTATTTTTTGTCCCAAGGCTTGCTGCAAGGATCCTTTTTCCTGCTTCGATGCGTATTCACACATTTTTTGCAATGAAAAACCACTGGCTAAAAGCATCCCGATGTCATACACGAGCAAATAATTCACATATAGCAAAATCACTGGTCCAATAATGGGATATTTAGTTAATCTTTGCATTGAGTCGTAATCCTGTTTGTTGAGTAAAACAATTATTCTTGCTAAAAAATATATTCCAGCAAGTACAACTCCAATCAATCCTAGCATGACCAAATCACCAGAATGCTCATTACCATCGCTAAATTGAGTAGAAATAAATGACTGCATAAAAGCAAGTAAAATCACCATCATAATTGCTAGGACAAATGGATAGGATAACTCTGCTCGCAATTTTTTAACTTGTTCTTGCTTGAGTCGACTAAGAATAGATAATTGATTCAAACATTCAATTAAGTTTCCTTGCTGCAATGCCAAATTAACCTGCGTCACCGTTGTTTTTGAGAAACCTAATTGAATTAATTCAGCACTAAAACTATTCCCATCTTTCATTCGCTTAACCAGTTTTTGCATTAGTTTCTTTTTCTTTGGCCACAAAACAGGCATCAGCTCTATCGAATTAATCAATGAAAAACCATTTTCTAAACTATGTTTTAAATAATCTAAAAAAACGAGTTGTTCTTCGCTATTTAGCCTATCCTTCTTTGAATTGCTCATATATTTCATCATCGATTTTCCCTCCTTTCCGCAACAACTGCATATTCTCTTGCCAATTAACGAAGTCACTGCGCACGCTTAGCTGCAATTCCTGATTTAAAAGTTCGCCTTTAGCAATATCCATTAGACACTGCATCCCTACTGCACTAGGCAACAGCCTTTGGTAAGACACAGCAGTCAAGCAATTAGCTAATTCATCATTCTTGATGCCTAAACTCTCCAAACGTGAGATAGTCTGCAAAGTACTTTTAGCGTGAACCGTCGCAAAAACTAAGTGTCCACTCAAAGCTGCATCAACTGCTAATCTTGCCGTACCTTGATCACGAATTTCTCCAATAATCAAAATATCTGGACGGTGTCTCAAAGCTGCTTTTAATAAACTTTGATAGTCAATTCCGGCTTCATTATTGACTTGTGACTGCAAAAAAGTAGGTTCATGAACTTCAACTGGATCTTCAATAGTCATTACTACTTTATTGGGACTTAATTTTTTTGCGACTTCATACATCGTAGTTGTTTTGCCTGACCCAGTGGGTCCACTAGTCACGATCAATCCTCGATGCAAAGCTGATCTTTCTAACGATTCTATTTGCTGAGGAAAGAAATATTTACTTTGCTTAATCTCATAAATTATTCTAATGACCAGTGATTCTTGATCTGAAAAGTCACCCAAACTAGAAAGACGCAAATAATATTCTTTTTGATCAACCTCGTAAGCCATTGCTCCTACTTGAGGTCTACGATGTTCTGCAATGTCCATCTGAGCGCTATATTTAAAGAAGTTAATAGTTTCTTGTCCCTCATTCAAGGAAAGGTCGGTTTGGGTAATTACACCTTGGTTAGTTCGAAACTGTACAACCATCGTTTCTTTTTTCGGAAAAAAGAAAATATCACTCGCCTTACTTGAAATTGCGGAAGTGAGTAATTCATTGATAAATTCCTTTGTTTTCATAAAAATCCCCCTTTTTTGCCTCACACTATTTAATACGCAAAAAAAGGCGATTCTTTTCTGAGAAATTTAAAAAATTTTATTTTTTTAGAAAAAAGAGCAAAAAAATAACCCAACCAAATTGGTTGAGTCATTTATCTATTTAATAATTAGTCTTCATCAGCTGCTGCAGTGTAAACATTTTGAACATCATCACTATCTTCAAGAGCATCAACTAAGTGTTCAAATTGTTCCTTCTTGTCTGCTGGAACTGGAGTGGTGTTTTGTGGAATCATAGTCAATTCAGCATCTGCAAGCTTGTAACCATCTTTAATAAGTGCGTCACGAACATCTGCAAATTGCTTTGGATCAGTGTAGATTTCAAATGCATCATCACTGGTTTGAAGATCGTCACCACCAGCATCCATTACATCAAGCAATACTTGATCTTCATCAGCATCAGTAGTTGAACGGTCAATTACGATGTAGCCTTTACGATCAAACATGTAGGCAACAGAACCAGTAGCGCCAAGTGAACCACCATTACGAGTGAAGGCAACACGAACATCTGAAGCAGTACGGTTCTTGTTATCAGTCAAAGCTTCTACAAAAACAGCAACACCACCTGGAGCGTAGCCTTCATAAGTGATTTCATCGTAGTGTTCTTCTGAACCACCTTCAGCTTTTTTGATTGCCCGCTTGATGTTGTCCTTAGGCATGTTGTTTGAACGTGCCTTATCAATTACCATACGTAAGGTAGGATTCCCATCAGGATCAGGACCACCACTCTTTGCAGCCATATAAATTTCACGAGATAACTTTTGGAAAATTTTACCTCTCTTTGCGTCTTGCGCATTCTTGCGGCCTTGAATATTGTGCCATTTTGAATGTCCTGACATAAGGATCCTTCTTTCTTTTTTCTAATATTAATTAACGATATTATCTTAACTCACAGCACCTCAAAATTCAATGGTGTCAAATATTTAAAACTATTTTTTCTTCGTCGAATACTTATTTTTCAAAAATAGAATTAACATTACTAAAATAATCGCCGTTAAGGCACCAGATGCATCCAATATTACGTCATGTACGCTCGGTGTCCTATCTCCAGTCAAAAACTGATGATATTCATCAAAAGCCGCAAAAGCAATAGCCGCAAACCAGGTCAAAATTGGAGCTAGCCATTTAATTTTAAAAATGCGGCGCAAGCCTAAATAGCCAAAGCCACCTAATAAAAAGTATGAGCCAAAATGGGCCATCTTACGCAGAACAAATTGAGCAAGTCCTGCTCTACCATCTAGTTGTGTATTATGAAGGCGCCCACCATATGTAAAATTCCAGCCAGCTACAATATTTTCAAGCCAGCCAAAATATTTACTAACTGTGCCATCATGCAATTCCTGTTCATGATATGTCATTGAACTAGAAATAAATAAAAATACCAATACCAATAAAGCTAACAACAAAAAAAGCTTTTCTCGTTTCGTAAAATGAAATTTCTCCATAACTCTTTCCCTTAGTTTGATTTGAATAACTTCTTTTTACTTTAACAAAAAAAGCGGACTACGTTTAACTTTTTCATGTATTTTATAATTATTTTTACCAACTAGCTTTCTTTACGCCTGGAAGTTGACCTTGATGTGCTAAATCACGCATGCATTCTCTGCAAAGTCCAAACTTCTGGTAAATAGAATGCGGACGTCCACAGCGTTCACAACGCGTATATTCTCTAGTTGAAAACTTTGCTACTTTTTTATTACGAATAATTTGTGATGTTTTTGCCATAAAAACCTCTATCTATGTCTTCTAATTCTTTCTACAGCAAGCTTCTTCTCCTTAGTTAAGAAATACAAGCCTACAAAAATAATACCGATTGCAATAAATTGAGCGTTCATTAGCATCCTCCCCTTTCGTTTTCATTTTTATTTTTATTTTTATTTTTCTTACTTTTTGTTAGTTTTATTATGCGCGCTTACATTAAATAAGTGAAGTGCTAAATCAAAAATAGAAAGCGCTTTACACTGGTCCTAATAGTAATTTGTAGGTAAAATTTATAGTTGTAACAAGAGAGGAGACCGAATGCGCGAAAAATTTAAAAATAAATCGCCGGTATTTTCGTCTATCTAGTGGGAGTAAATAATTTTTAGATTTAGATATAGAAAAGGATGAAAATTACTTGGACGATTTAACATCAACAAATAAAATGAAAGCCATCACTTGGCCTGTTTTGACCTTGATGGCACTTTGTACTGTTATCGGCTTGGACGATATCATGTACAACTTCCAAAACCAAGGGATGCCAGTTATCACCTCTTGGATTATCATGTGTTTGCTTTATGTAACACCTTACTCATTAATGGTAGGACAATTAGGTTCTACGTTTAGTGAAGAAGGTGGTGGACTTTCATCATGGGTCCGCGGTACTGACGGAGAATTTTTAGGTTACTTCACTGCTTGGACATACTGGGCAGCCTCAATTCCTTATGCTGTAGACTCCGCTAACGAAATCATTGTCGACCTAGGTTGGGCATTGACCGGTTCAAAGGGATTCCAAGATAAAATTCCTACTACCATGTTTGCTGCTTTGACTTTCGTTGTGTTCATTGTTTTCATTATCGTTGAACACCACTTTGCCAACTCAATGGAATTCCTTTCCAGTATTGGTGGTGGTTTGATGGTCATTATGACTGTCTTGTTTGTTTTCCTTGCCTTTGTTGGTTTGGCAAAATCAGGCGGCCACATGGCTACCCAACCATTTACTTGGCACACAATCATTCCTAAATTCGACTTGCACTACTGGTCAACCGTCGGAATGTTAATCTATGCCATGAACGGGTGTGAACTGGTTGCACCATATGTAACTAAGATGAAGAAACCTAAGTCAGACTTCCCTAAGGCAATGATTACTTTAGCTATCATGACTGCTTTCTTAACTATCCTTGGTTCATTTGCACTTGGTATCTACTTTGACGCATACCACATTCCAAACGACTTGAAGATGAACGGTGCTTACTACGTATTCGACATGGTTGGTAAACAATTCGGTATGGGTAAATTCTTGCTTTACCTCTGGGCTTGGACATCATTATTGTTCAACTGTGCCTTGGTTGCCGTATTGCTTGATGCCATGACTAGAATGCTTATCTCCGATACTGGTGATAAGTACATGCCTAAGTTCTTACGTAAGAAGGACAAAAACGGCTTACCAATTAACGGTTACATCTTAACTGTTGCCCTTTCATCATTCATCATGATCTTAGGTATCTTCTTACCTGACATGAACGATATCTTCAACTGGTTGCTTAACTTGAACTCAATCGTTTCACCAGGTGTTACCTGCTGGATCTTCTACTCATTCATGAGAGTAAGAAAGAACTCAAAGAAGTACCCATCAAAATATGTCTACATTAAAAACGATAAACTTGCTTGGCTTGTTGGTCTTGCCTTGTTAGTTGTTACTGCCGTAGCAACCATCCTTGGTTTTGCACCACAAGATGTTAAGCAAGGCAGTGGCCTTTGGTGGTACGAATTGATCATTAACATTGTAGCCGTAATCGTACTGATCGGTCTGGGTGCAATTTTGCCAGGTATTAGACGTCGTGAAGAAGAATACGGCATTGCCTTTGACAAATCACAATGGATTTGGATGGGAATTTTAATTATCGGTTCTATCATTCTTGATGTATGGCTTGGCAGTACAAAGATTCCAGCAAAAATCACAATGATTATAGTTGAAGCTATCGCTGCATTAATCATTACTTG
This sequence comes from Lactobacillus sp. A27, assembly GCF_016742815.1. Lineage (NCBI taxonomy): Bacteria > Bacillati > Bacillota > Bacilli > Lactobacillales > Lactobacillaceae > Lactobacillus > Lactobacillus sp. A27. The sequence goes on along the minus strand of NZ_JAEHNT010000016.1, from coordinate 18,731 downwards.
GATTGTTGGACGAAGAAAACCTGCTAATGCGACAAAATAATACAACAAAAAGAAGCTAGAATTTGATCTAGCTTCTTTTTTTACAAATATTTACTTAAAAATTGATCTACACGTTTTTCATATTCTTTAGGGTAAGTTTCAAATGAACGAGCATGCGTTGCCTTTTTGGCTACCCACAGCTGCTTTGGTCCTTTAGCCGCAGCATAGTTTGCATAAACCATTTTGGTTGGTACAAATTGATCGTTGCCACCATGAATAAAGAACATCGGCTTATTATTCTTTTTCACTGATTTAACAGATGATGCATCCCCTAAATAAAAGCCTAGATTTGCCTTGCTAACAACGCTCAATATATCAACGGCTGCTGTAGCTACAAGTTTTGGCATATGGTATAGATCTTGTGCTTCATGCAAGAATTCATCTTTAACACTTGTATAACCACAATCTTCAATATAAGCCTTAACCTGCTTAGGCATCTTAATACCACTAGTCATCATAGTAGTAGCACCACCCATGCTGACGCCAAAGATTACTATTTTTTGATTCTTGCCTTCTTTAGCTATATCTTTTTCTACCCATTTACGAACGTCATACTTTTCAGGCCAGCCATAACCAATGTACTTACCTTGGCTTTGACCATGTGCACGAGCATCAGGAAGCAAAACGTTATAGCCTAATTCATGAAACATGCCTGCATATGGCCCCATGGTATCTTTATTGTTGCCAAAACCATGAAGAATCACTACAGTCTTATGCGAGTTCTTAGCTGGAATATAATTTGCATCTAAGCGATAATCACTTGTAGCCGACTTCATATACCAGTGTTGCTTCTTTACCTTGGCATACCATTTCTTTTTGGCAGCCAATGGATCTTTTTTCGTATTGTGCGAATATTTATTTAATACACTTTTTTCACCAGGCGTAAAAGCAACGTTAAAAAAGTATGCTTCACCTGCTCCAATTAGTGCTACAAGTACGGCTGCTACTATCCCTATCGTTAGCCAAACTTTTTTGTGCTTTTTATCATTCCTATTCAAAATGTCAACTCCTATACAAAACTAAAGAGTTTATTATACACTCTTTAGTTTTGTATGGAATATTGACATTTATAAAAATAAGTACTCTGTTTATATATACAAAAAGAGAGATGAGCAAATCATCTCTCTTTCTTATACCCATATTTTATGCAATTAGCCTAAATCTTCACCGTTTGAAGCAATAACCTTCTTATACCAATCAAAGGAATCCTTAGGCATTCTCTTTAAAGTTCCTTCACCGTTATCATCACGATCAACATAGATAAAGCCGTAACGCTTAGACATTTGACCAGTACCAGCTGAGACTTCATCGATACAGCCCCAAGTAGTGTAAGCACGAACATCAACGCCATCTTCGATCGCACGATTCATGGCTTCAATATGCATTCTCAAGTAGTCGATTCTGTAATCATCATGAATCTTGCCGTCATCGCTAATCTTATCAACAGCGCCAAGACCATTTTCTACAACCATCAATGGCAATTCGTAACGATCGTACATTACTTCGAGGTAATATTGCAAACCATCTGGATCAGTTGCCCAGCCCCATTCAGAATACTTAAGGTATGGGTTCTTAGCACCGGCTGCGAAGTTACCACCAACTTTATCTTCAATCTTGTGCGTAGTCACCACATTACTCATGTAGTAAGAGAAGGTGTACATATCGACAGTACCTTCAAGCATATCTTTCTTGTCTTGTTCAGTAATATCAAGATGTACGTTATGTTCCTTCCAAAGACGCTTAGCGAACGTTGGATACTTACCCTTACATTGTGCATCCCCACAATAGAAGATATCTTGTTCCCACATATGACGGTTAAGCAAAATATCCTTTGGATCTGGAGTAAGTGGATAATCAACGATACCACAAATCATGTTACCTATTACATAGTTTGGATCAATTTCGTGAGCCAGCTTAACTGCACGAGCACTTGCTACAAATTGATAGTGCAACTTTTGATATGCGTGTTGGTAAACCTTATCATCATCTACTTTATTTCCGAATGAGTTAAGCATTAATAAAGTAGTATTAATTTCGTTGAAAGTTAACCAGTACTTAACCAATCCCTTGTATTCATTAAACAAAGTCTTGGCATATTTAACGTACATGTCGATCATCTTACGATCGCCCCAGTCATGGTACTTTTCACTGAGGTAAAGTGGATCTTCATAGTGAGAAATAGTAACTAATGGTTCAATGCCATACTTTTTACATTCTTCAAAGACATTACGATAAAAATCAAGTCCAGCTTGATTTGGCTTTTCTTCATCGCCCTTTGGGAAAATTCTAGTCCAAGCAATTGAAAGACGGAAAGCTTTAAAACCCATGTCAGCAAACATCTTAATGTCTTCCTTATAGTGGTGGTAAAAATCAATCGCTACATGGTTAGGGTAATAACTATCAGGATCAATCGCACCAACAGCTCCTTCAGGCAACCCCGCACCTGGCATAGCTAGTGTTTTTTCTAACTTACCATTCAACTTATAAGTCAACATTCTTGGTGCATCAAGACTACCGGCAGTTGTTATATCAGTTACTGATAAACCCTTACCATCAACATCATATGCACCTTCAATTTGGTTAGCAGCGGTAGCACCACCCCATAAAAAATTCTTTGGAAATGACATCTTTATCTCTCTTTCTATTATTGTAAGCAGTTACAGTTCATTATAGCCTAATTAATTTGAACTTGACCAGATACTTTAGCTCCTTCATCTTCACCTTGCAAAGATAAGATTTCTTGACCAACTTTAACTGCACCGTTAGCAACTTGGTTAACACTTTCATATTTCTTTGAATTGGTTACTACAACTGGAGTAGTTACTTCATAACCAGCCGCCTTGATATCTTTAATATTAAATTCAACTAATGGATCGCCAGCCTTAACTTCTTGGCCTTTTTGTACAAGAGTCTTAAAGCCTTTTCCTTGTAAGTTAACTGTATCCATACCGATGTGCATCAAAACTTCTGCACCGTCAGTAGTGTTAATTCCAACAGCGTGACCAGTTGGGAAAACAAGAGCAATCTTACCATCAGCTGGGGCGTGAAGAACACCTTCGTTTGGTTCAATAGCTACACCTTGACCCATGGCACCACTTGAGAATACTTCGTCTTTAATTTCTGATAAAGGTTTTACGTCACCGTTTAATGGTGAAACTAATTTTGTAGATGGATTTAATTTTTCTTCATTTTCACTTGCAGCAACAATTGGATTATTAGCAACTTCTGTTGCTTCGTTAGCTGCTTCAGCAACCTTTTGAGCTTGTTTCTTGTTGTATTCAGCATCAACTGATTTCTTACCGAAGATTAATTGCAAAATAAAACCAACGATAAATGCTACGACTGCGGATACAATAACACCAATAACTGGGATCATTGAACCACCTTTTGGATTAATGTAGGCAGGAATTGCAAAGAATCCCATTGAAGGCATCATGTAAAGTACTGAATGGAAGATACCCATAATTGCACCAGAAATGGCACCACCAATACAACTTAAAACAAATGCAGTTTTTCTTGGTAAAGTTACACCATAAATTGCTGGTTCAGTAACACCGAAGAGTCCTGAGAAGAAGGCACCAATTGCTGTATCTTTTAACTTCTTGTCCTTAGTTTGTTTAATAATTGCCAATACAACACCAATCTGTGCGTAACAAACCATACAAGTAAGAGCCAAAATTGGATCATAGCCTAAAGCTGCAATATTAGTTGTTGATACAGCAACCAAGCCCCAGTGAACACCGAAGATAACAAGTACTTGCCACAATGCACCAACAACCACACCGGCAACAATTGGACTAAAGTTGTAGATACCGGCCATGACTGCACCAATGGCATCACCAACCCAAGTCATTACAGGACCGATAACAATAAATGCAACTGGTAAAGTAATAATAATAGTAAGCGCAGGTACAAGGAACATTTGCACAACCGTTGGAATCCATTTCTTTGCCCAGTGTTCGATAACGGAACCAAACCAAACAGCAAAGATAACTGGCAAAACAGTTGAAGTATAGTTCATAGTAACCACTGGAATGCCAAAGAAAGTTGTATGAATTTCAGAAGCAAATGGCGTACCTTGGAACAAAGTACCTAATACTGTTTTACTTGAAGCTAAACCAACCATCGTTGGGTAAGTTAATACAGCACCAATGGCTAAACCAATAAATTGATTCATGTGGAATCTTCTAGCAGTAGTTACACCCAAGAATATTGGTAAGAAGTAGAAGATACTATCACCAACGGCGTATAAAATTTGATATGCACCAGAAGTTTTTGAAAGCCAGCCCATTGCAGCTGCTAAAACAACTAAACCTTTGATAATACCGCCGGCACTAAGTGGTGCTAGGATATCAGTAAAGATTCCTGAAATTAAGGCAACAGCTTTATCAATGAAACTTGAATTATCATCTGCAACATCGTCATCAGGAACTTGACCACCGCCTGGGAAGCCTCCTTCCTTTAATACAGCATCGTAGACATCAGCAACCTCATTACCGATAACAACTTGATATTGTCCACCGGCCTTTACGACAGTAACAACACCGTCAGTATCTTTTAAGGCATCATCGTTTGCCTTTTTTTCATCCTTTAATTTAAAACGTAAACGTGTTGCACAGTGAACAACACTATTGACATTGTCTTTACCACCAACATCTTGAATGATGGTTTTGGCCAAATTATCATAATTCTTAGCCATTAGTCTTTCCCCCTCAAAATAAAAACCCAAGCTACTCAAAAACTAAAGAACATAAATCATGCTCAACGTCTTTCAGTAACTTGGGTTAATGCCTAATTCTCTTAGTAACATACCTAAGTAACTTAGATATTTAGTTTTCTTGGCGACTAGTTACTCGCCAAATATGTAAAACCAAGTAAAATTTGTCATCTGTATCTAATGTCCAATTCATCTTGGCTTGTAAGTAAGTTGCGATTCGTTCTGCGGTTTCATAAGCTCTGCTGTATTTGATCTTCATGAAACCAAGCATCGCTGGATCAAGCGGTGCCTCATCCTTATGCTTATTTCTTAAAAATCTAACCAATAGAATACGCAAATGTGAAATAAAGCGACTGTAATTAAAAGAACTTGTATCGAGCTGCATCGAATATTGCAGTTGAATAATATCAATAATTCCATTAATCAAATTAGTAATCTGAACAGTTTCCTGTACTTGTGCCACATCACTTTTAGCATTGACTAAGTGATATGTCATAAAAATAGATTCACTTTCAGGTAATTCAATTTGCATGTTTTGATTAATTAGCTTTACCACCTTTTTAGCTACCACATATTCTTTGGGGTATAAATTTTTAACTTCCCAATTATTATTGGCTGGATCAATATCGATATGATCCTTAACCCTGGTAGCTGCAAAGTCAATGTGATCTGCTAAAGCAAGGTATTGAAAGTCATTAAACTTAACCTGAAGCAGCGGCTCAACCAACTGGATTATTTTATCAGTGACTTCCATTGTCTTGGGGTTAAACCTCTTAACTTGGTCAACTTCGTCTTTAGTAACAAAACGACGCTCAATTTTACTTTCATCTATCGGATCGCCCTTCTTGAGGCCAAATCCCACGCCCTTGCCTAAAACAATCTCTTCTTGACCTTGATCATTCATGGCTAAAGCAGCACTATTATTAAATGTTTTAAGGAATTTCACTGATACTCCTCACCACCCTGATATAAACAAAAAAGCTACTACGAAAATAATATACTCTAAGTATACTATAACTATTCGTAGTAGCTAAGACCTGATCGTATCAGTAATCCGCTCACTTACAGTTATTATAATAGCCAAAATTGTAAGCGGTGTCAATAGAACTTTGTAAAAAAGGGTAAATCATTTTAAAATATATGAAAAGCGAGGTATTCAAATGAAATTTGTCTTAGCGCCTGACTCTTTCAAAGAAAGCATGACAGCTTCAGAAGTATGTCAGGCAATGAAAAAAGGAATAAAAAAAGCCATTCCCGATGCAGAAGTAGTTTCTGTACCAATGGCTGACGGCGGTGAAGGTACAACCGATTCTTTAATTGATGCAACTAATGGTCAAAAACATTTTCTTAATGTGACTGATCCATTAGGCAAAAAAGTTAATGCCTATTATGGCATTTTAGGTGATCAAAAAACTGCAATCATCGAAATGGCACAAGCTAGTGGCCTAACGTACGTTGACAAAAATAATAGAACCCCTGAAACTATTATGAAGACTACTACCTACGGTACTGGTGAATTAATTAATGATGCATTAAAGCATAACGTAAATAAAATTATCATTGGTTTAGGCGGCAGTAGTACTAATGATGGCGGCGCCGGCATGGCACAAGCAATTGGTGTAAAATTTTTTGATCAAAATAATCATGAAATAACTAAAAAACTTGGTGGTGGTGATTTAAACCAAATAGCTAAAATAGATCTTTCTGCCATTAATCCTCGACTAAAAGACGTTCAAGTTTTAATAGCTAGTGATGTTACTAATCCGCTTACCGGACAAAATGGTGCTTCTGCCGTCTTCGGTCCACAAAAAGGTGCAGATGCTCAGGCAGTGAAAAAATTAGATCAAAACTTATCACACTATGCTGCACTTATTCAACAAACCTGCAAAAAAGACGTTGCCACAATTCCGGGAAGTGGAGCTGCGGGCGGTCTTGGCGCTGGTCTTCTCGCCTTTACAAATGCCACAATTCATCATGGTGTAGAGCTTATCGCTCACGAAACTCATTTAGCTGACAAAATTAAAGGTGCAGATTTTGTTTTCACCGGTGAAGGTGGAACTGATTTTCAAACTAAATTTGGTAAGACTCCTTATGGTGTTGCTCACATCGCTAAAAAAGATAATATTCCCGCTATTTCACTAGCAGGTTATTTGGGTGAAGGGATCGAACAACTATATGATGAAGGTTTTACCGCTATCTTCGGCATTCTTGATAAAGCTGAAGATATACATCAAGCACTAAAAGACGGACCCAAAAATATTGAGCGTACTACCGAAAATATCGTGCGTTTAATCATAAGTACGAAAAAAGGATGAGCTTTTACTCATCCTTTTCATTTGCTAATTTTTTAACTAATGCGTCGCATCCCTTATAAATTTCATTATACGCAGTATCAAAATCATTCGTATACCATGGATCATCCACATCTTGGTAAGAACCTGCAAACTCTAGTAATTTATGTTCCTTATGTTGAGGATCCCCACCTGTAATGCGATTCATATCTGCAAAATTTTCTTCATCCATACAAATCAAATATTCATATTTATCATAATCAGCAGCAGTCATTTGACTTGCTCGATGACTACGATCGTATGGAATCCTATTCTTCTCTAATTCTCTTTGAGCTCTAGTATCAATTGATCTACCTAATGCATCTTGCGTTGTAGCTTTAGATTCTGCCAAATATGAATTTTCTAATCCATTTTCTTTAATTAAATGTTGCATAATTGCTTCCGCCATAGGTGAACGACAAATATTACCATGGCAAATAAACAAAATCTTTTTCATCTTTTATTTTATCCTTTTCATTAGACTAACGATAAATGGCCATCCAATAGCAGTACCTATTGCAATTATTAGCCCTAACCATATATTAGAGGACAAAGTTACCAAAATACCACTATAAACTCTGCTTTGAAGTGATGTCATCACTTCATTAGAGAAAATCCATAAAACGACAAATGATCCTAGTGCTGCAATTGTCAACGGTATTGAGGCCCAAGCACGACCAAAAATAATTAGAATAGCTGCTAACAAAAATAATAAACCTACGCCAAAAATAGAATATTCATAAATAATGATAACATGAGAAATCTCTTCTGATTTTTCATCCAGTTTATTATTAATCTGTTTTACTAGATATTCATTAATTATTTCCTCTAATTTTGTTTTACTAGTCAATCCTAAATCTGTGGTTGATAATTTTCCTTTTTCATTATACTTTTCACATAATCGATATAAGTCAGCATAAGACATTTCAATTTGATATTTCTTAGGCAATTGATCTAATAAAGTTTGCTCTAGCCCTGTATCTTCTAGCAACTGCACACCAATTTTTAAGTTAGAATTATCAGACTCCTGAACAACTCGATTAATCACTTCTTTGCCCATTGCCTGCGTATCATTAATTTTTAAACTAACATTGCTTGTTAACAGTAGGAAAAAGGAAATCACCGTACAAGCAACCATGATTAGGCGCAATAGTATGTTTACTATACTTTTCATATCATATATCTACCTTTTTTCTGCTTTTTCAAAAATCAATTTATTAATTGCATATGCTATTCCAGCTTCGTCATTAGACTTGGTAACAAAATCGGCTTTATCTTTAATTGCATCGATGGCATTACCCATAGCTACTTTGTTAAAATCGGCAACTTCAAACATTGACATATCATTGCCTTGGTCACCGAAAATCATCACTTCATTATCGTTAATATTTAATTTTTGGGCTAATTCATGCACTGCATTACCTTTTGAAGCATCCTTTTTATTAATTTCCCAGATTTTTGGATCGCTTCGTGCCACATTATAATTTTGTTTAAAATCTGGTGTAAATTGCTGACCTAATCGATCCAGCTTGTCTTCTTCTCCAGTAAATTCAGCTTTAATAAACGTGAAATCACGAGGTATTTCAGCGAAATCTTTAACTACAAAAGGAGTAGCACTAACCGCCGACATCTTAGCCATTTGCGTAGAAATTAATCGATCTAAAGTCACATAATCATGCTTTCTCATAAAGTGAAGATTAATCCCAGGATTTTGTTCTTGAATGCTCAGCATTTTCTTAAATTCGGCATAATCAAATTGATGACTAATTAAAACTTTTCCAGAAACAGATTGAACTAACCCACCATTATATAAAACGGCATAATTATCTTGACCAATTATTCCCAAATCTTCCATATACGGAACTACACCTGGAAGTGGGCGACCTGATGCTGGCACAATTTTTATACCAAATTGATCTGCTTTTTTTAATACTTCTTTGGTCTCTTCACCAATTTGATTATTGGACTGCAAAAGAGTGCCATCCATATCAACTGCAATTAACTTAATCATTACTTATCCTTACAAAACAAACTTCTTCAAAGCCTTGGCAATACCATTGTGATCATTATCATCTGTCACATAGTCAGCTTTATCTTTAATTGTGCTGATCGCATTTCCCATTGCTATTTTCATAAAGTTAGGATTCGAAAACATAGAAATATCGTTTCCTTGGTCACCAAAGATCATCACATCTTTTTGATCAATCTTAAGTCTGCTTGCCAAATCCATCAAAGCATTCCCTTTAGAAGCACCTAACGCATTTAACTCGATAATACTATCAAAACTACGTACGATATCATATGTGTCAAAAGCCCAGGATGGCAAATTATTCCAAAGTTTTTCAACTTGATCACTGCCTTCCCACGAAGTAAACCCTACTTTATTAAAGGTAAAATCTTGTGGAATATCCTTACGTTCTCTTACTTTCATAATATTGTTAGTCAAGGCAGCGTTAATTTGCATTTGGACAGATAAATCGTGATCACAGGTCAAGAAATACTTAGTAGTCTCAAAGTGCACATTAACATGACTTAAACGTTGGAAGCGAAGCATGTTGTTAAAATCTTGATAATTAAGCTCCTGACTCATTAATACTTTACCAGCAATAGTTTGAATAACCGCTCCATTAAAAACAATTGCATATTGGTCATCACCTGATAATCCCAATTGCTTTGCAAATGATAAAACGCCTGAAAGTGGTCGACCTGTTGCTAGTACTACTTTTATTCCATTTTCAGAAGCGACCCTGAGCATTCTTTGCGTTTCCGGTAAAATTGTATTACTACTTGATAATAAAGTGCCGTCCAAATCAACTGCAATTAATTTTATCGCCATTTTTATTCCTCCCTTGACTAAAAAACAAAGCTATTTTTAATTATACAAAAAGCCGTGAGCCAACTCACGACTTTTAGTTTGAATAAATAATTATTACTTACCCATTTCCTTTTCAACTACTTTAACGATGCGGTCAACGTATGCATCAGTTTCTTCTTGAGTAGGACCTTCTGCCATTACTCTAAGAAGATCTTGAGTACCTGAAGGACGAACAAGTACACGACCATTGCCGTTCATATCTTTTTCAACTTCAGCAATTACATCAAGAATTGGCTGATGTTCTTTCCAGCTCTTCTTATCCTTAACTGGAACATTTACTAAGCATTGTGGGTAATCCTTGAAGTCCTTTAAGAGTTCACTAAGTGACTTGCCAGTCTTCTTCATTACAAGCATTAAATGAAGACCACTAAGCATACCATCACCAGTATTGTGATAGTCGCTCATAATAATGTGACCTGATTGTTCACCACCAAGGTTGTAACCATGAGCACGCATTTCTTCAGAAACGTAACGGTCACCAACTTGAGTACGGATATTCTTTAAGCCTTCCTTTTCAAGAGCCTTAGTAAATCCGAGGTTACTCATTACAGTTGTAACGATAGTATCCTTCTTAAGACGTCCATGTTCAGCTAAATATGAACCGATAACGTACATAATGTGGTCACCGTCAACTTCATTACCGTTTTCGTCAACAGCAATACAACGATCGGCATCCCCATCAAATGCCAAGCCAAGTTGTGCACCTTGCTTAACAACTTCTTTTTGTAAGTTCTCAGTATGAGTTGCACCACAGTGATCATTGATGTTTAAACCATTTGGATGAGTGTAAATAGTAGTAAAGTCTACGCCACAGTCAGCAAACAATCTAGAAATAAGAGCACTTGAAGCACCATTAGCACCATCAATTACTACTTTAATACCACTTAAATCTTCTGGAATAGTATTTTCGATAAATTGTAAGTACTTAGCACTACCTTCATGGAAGTCAGTAACAGTACCTAAGCCTTCTGCAGAAGGACGTGGTAAAGTATCTTCCTTAGCATCAATTAACTTTTCAATTTCTTCTTCCATTTCGTCTGAAAGTTTCAAGCCATCGCTACCAAAGAACTTAATACCATTGTCTTCAACAGGGTTGTGAGATGCTGAAATTTGGACACCAGCATCTGCACCTTGTGCTCTAACTAAGTATGAAAGCCCTGGAGTAGTAATTACACCAACTTCAAGAACTTCAATACCAACTGAAAGAAGACCTGAAATAAGTGCATATTCAAGCATTTGACCAGAAATACGAGTATCGCGAGAAACTAAAACTTTAGCTTGTTCGCCTTCCTTTTTGTTCTTAGTCAAAACATATCCACCATCACGACCTAATTTAAAAGCCATTTCTGGAGTTAAGCCTTGATTAGCTACGCCACGAACACCATCAGTTCCGAAATATTTAAGCATTTAATAAACAACCTTTCTTGCTACCTAAATTTAATTATTTACGCTCTTCACTTTAATCACTATCTGTACATATGAAGGGTCAGCTCGAGCAACACCCTTAGGCAATACCAAAGGATAGTTCTTCACTGTTGAAGAATGAATCTCCTTCAAATCAACATCAACATCCAATTTCTTTATTTTAGCTAATGTTGACTCTTGCCCATAGAGAGTAACTTCATCATTCTTAGCTGTCACCGAATATACCTTATTACTATCTTCGTTTTTAGGTTTCAAATTCAATTTGAACTTTTTATGTGATAAAGAAATAGGAAGTCTTGCTCTTACTGTAGATGGATTAATTACCACATTTAGCTGACGCCCCTTATTATCTTCAGCTACCAACATCACTTGTCTCTCATAGGAGTGATTAATACCATTAGGCAAACCTAATTTAGCTACAATTTGATCAATTTGATTAACTTCGCCTTTTGCTCCTGTGACTTCAACTTTTTGTGGATCGACGCTGGCCGTTCCAATATCATATCCATCTGCAACAGCATTTTTATTATACTCTATTTGCACTGGCATGGTACTAGATTTTCGTCGTTCAATGTCTACATTAACGGTAGCCGGGTTAATCGTATACGAAAGTTGACTATTGAGTCCAGTAACTTGAACTTTAACCGTTTGTTTTCCTGTCTTTTTATGAGTTAAATCAATATATGCTCTAAAACTTTGAGTATTAACAGTTGAAGTCACCAATGCATTTGATCCCTCTAAAGTAATCTTAACTTTTTCGGGATAGCCAACTACGTAATACTTATCAGTATCTACAGATACTTGCAAGGGTACACTAATTGTCTGAGTTTCACTAGCTGTTTGCCGAGTTTTCTTTGGTTCACCTTGAGTGACAAAACCCGTTTGGGTTGAATCAATATAAACTACTAACAAAATAGCAAATAATAGCGAGACCACTCTGATAAACCAACGTTTATCCCAAAAATCTTTCATCGGCCCGCACCCCATTTCCAAACTTTGTTAATTACTCGACGAATCCAAGGAATTTTCTTTTCTTCTTTAGGTACCAGTTGCGCATTAAGATATTTAAGATACTCTTCTCTAGTTAAATCTAGTAAGAAGCGTCCATTTTTAGTAATTGTAACGCCACCGGTTTCTTCTGATACTACAATTGTCACAGCATCTGTAACTTCAGAAATTCCGACGGCTGCACGGTGTCTAGTTCCCAATCTTTTCGGAATCATGCTGCTATCAGATAAGGGCAAATAAGCTGCTGCTACTGCAATTCGGTTATTATTAATAATAACCGCACCGTCATGAAGTGGCGTATTAGGAATGAAAATATTGATTAATAATTCACCGGTAATGTCAGCATCAAGCTTAATCCCAGTTTCAATATAATCATCCAAACCCGTATCCTGCTGGATAGTAATCAATGCACCGATACGTCTTTTAGACATATACTGAATAGCCTTGTCCAATTCTTGCACCATCTTCACAGACTTAGCATGAGCACTTTCACCACGCCCACTAAAAATTGGTGTCCGACCTAATCTTTCTAGTCCACGTCTAATTTCTGGTTGGAATATTACAATAATTCCAATTACTGCCCAGGATACAATTTGATCGACTATATACGTTACGGCATGCAATTGTAATAAACCAGCGATAATTCTCACAATAAAGATAAAAACTATCCCTTTGGCTAATTGCACTGCTTTGGTACCCCGAATTAGCATAATCAAGCGATAAACTAAATACCAAATGATTAAAATATCGAGAGCAATCGAAAAATTATTCCATGTAAATAAGTTAGAGAAATTAAAATGCATTTACGACTCCTTTCTATCTTGATTATAACTGACCAGCTGTAAAAAACATATCCACTTTTAGCGGGCATACATCTTAAATTCTAAAAACAGGTCATTATATTCTTGCGTCTTCTTAGGACCTAAATCTTTAAAGACTTGCAAGTTTCGCAGCGTTTTTTCATCAGGATAAAATTGCTTATCTTCTCTTACTCTCTTTGGCAACAAATGCTGCGCCTTAATATTTGGCGTTGCATATCCTACATATTCCGCATTTTGTGCCGCATTTTCAGGTTTAAGCATAAAATTGATAAATTGAAGAGCCGCTTTTTTATTTTTGGCAGTTTTAGGAATGACAAAGTTATCAAACCACAAGTTGGAGCCTTGTTCTGGCACAATATAGTGTAGATGTGGATTATTTTCCATCATTTCATGTGCTTCCCCTGACCAGGTTACCCCAATAGCGGCTTCATTTTGAATCATATACATCTTCATCTCATCAGATATAATCGCTTTAATATTAGTACCTAAACTATCTAGCTTTGTTTGCGCTAGACGTAATCTTAAACTGCTCGTAGTATTCATAGAATAGCCTAATGAAACTAAAGATATTCCCATCGCATCCCTAGCAGAATCCACTAATAAGATCTGATTGCGATATTTTTTAGACCAAAGATCATTCCAATTTTTAATGGCACCTTTTTTGACAAATTTATCATTATAAACAATTCCCAACGTTCCCCAGAAATAAGGGACTGAGTAATCATTGTTTTGATCAAAAGATTTGTGCAAAAAACTCTTGCCGATATATTTCATATTAGGGATTTCTTTTTTATCCAGTTGATCTAGTAAATGAGCCTTGCGCATTTTGGTAACCATATATTCAGAAGGAATAGTTAGATCGTAAGCTGTTCCTCCCTGCTTAATCTTGGTATACATTGCTTCATTAGAATCAAAGGTTTCATATACCACATGATAACCAGTCTGCTTTTCAAACTTTTTTACTAATTGCGGATCTAAATAATCGCCCCAATTGTAAATGATTAAGTTTTGTCCGTTACCTGCAGCAGCCGGCTTTTCTAATTGATGAGCCCAAAACGCAAGTCCTAAACATGCTAGAAGAATTGCTCCAATGGCAATGATGATTTTTTTCATTTGACCAATCCTCCTATTACCCTATGATTCTTGCGTCTGCTCTTTTTAGTGGTAATAAAGTAATATATTCCTACTAAAAGTAAGACGAACAAAAACATCACTGTACTTAAGGCATTAACTTCTAGATCAATCCCTTGACGTGCTCTTGAATAGATTTCTACAGACAAAGTTGAAAAGCCATTTCCAGTAACAAAAAATGTCACGGCAAAATCATCTAGTGAATATGTTAATGCCATGAATAAACCGGAAAAAATGCCCGGCATGATCGTCGGAATCAATACGTGACTAAACACTTGCCATGAATTAGCACCTAAATCTCGTGCGGCATCAATCAGAGAGTAGTCCATTTCGTTAAGTCGCGGCAAGACCATCAAAACTACGATTGGAATAGAAAAAGCAATGTGACTAAGTAAAACGGAGCCGAAATTTAATCCTATTCCTAATGCAGTAAAGAAAATCAAAAAACTAGCACCAATAATCACGTCAGGTGAAACCATCAATACATTATTTAATGCTAAAGTAGTATTTTTATGTGCTTCTTTTTTCATGGCACTAATCGCAATCGCACCAAAAGTACCAATAATCGTCGCAATTAAACTAGAGAGAAGTGCCAATAAAATCGTCTCTAAAAATATTGCTAGTAAACGATTATCTTGAAATAAAGTTTGATAATGAGCAAAAGTAAAATGCTCAAACTTATTCATATTTTTTCCACTTGAAAAAGAGAAATAAATCAAATAAAAAATAGGCACATATAATAAAACCAATGTGAAAGAAAGATAGATTCTAGCTATTAAATGCTTGTTTCTCATAGATTAACCTTCTTTCTCTTAGTCTTCTTATTGGTAAGAAGCATTACCAATATCATCAATACGATCAAAACCACACCAATCGTGGCACCCATGTTCCAATTCATGGTTGTCATGAAATACTCTTCGATTGCGGTACCTAAAGTTATAACTTTGTTACCACCAATTAAACGCGTCAACATAAATAGTGATAACGATGGAATAAAGATCGCTTGCACACCACTTTCAACTCCAGGACGGGACAATGGCCATAATACATAGCGAAATGTTTGCCACTTGCTTGCTCCCAGATCTTCTGATGCTTGGATTACCGCTGGCGAGATTTCTTTAATTGCATTAAAAATTGGCAAAATCATGAATGGAATTTCAATGTAAGTTGCAACAAAAATAAAAGCGAAGTCGGTAAATAAAATATTTACGGGGCCGATGCCAAACAAGTGCAAAAACTTATTTACTAGACCGTTATTACCCAAAATCCCAATAAAAGCATATGCTTTCAATAATAAATTAATCCAAGTTGGCAAAATAATTAACAAAAGCCATAACTGTTGATTTTTCATCTTGGTTAAAAAATAAGCCGCAGGATACGAAATCAGTAGTGTAATTAAAGTAATTAAAAAGGCATACCAAAACGAATTAATCATCATTTTAAGAAAAGTACCGTTCTTAAAAAATGTAACGTAATTACTTAAAGTAAAGCTATGACTACTATCTGTGAACGAATACCATAAAATAAGCAAAATTGGCAAAATGACAAATAAAATAATCCAAGCCAAATATGGGACTAAAAAGAAAGCTTTTTTAGTTTTCATTTTCATCCCCCTCATACTTCTCTATCCGCGCATCAAAGTCTTCCTGACTTTCATTAAGCCGCATAACGTGAATATCTTCGGGATCAAAGAACAAGCCCACGCGTTCACCCAATTTCACTCCATTAGTTGAATGAATTAGCCACTCATTTTCATTAGCATCTACAGCTTTGATCTCAAAGTGATCACCTAAAAATAATTGTGTTTGCGCAGTAACTACAATATTGCCTTTTTCAGGTGCAACAATATCCAAATCTTCAGGCCGAATTACCACTTCAACCTTTTCGTTTGGTTTAATCCCACCATCCGCACATTTAAACTTATTATTAGCAAATTCAACTTCATAATCTTTAATCATTCGTCCTGATAAGATATTAGAATCGCCAATAAAACGCGCAACAAAATCATTAACCGGTTCATCGTAGATCGCAACAGGACTACCGCTTTGTTGGATCATGCCATCGTTTAAAACAAAAATTTCGTCACTCATCGAAAGAGCTTCCTCTTGATCATGAGTAACAAAAATAAAAGTAATCCCAAGCTTCTTTTGAATAGCTCTCAATTCAAATTGCATGTCTTTACGCAAACGCTTATCAAGAGCCGACAGCGATTCATCAAGTAGCAACACTTTTGGTTCATTAACAATTGCCCGGGCAATTGCGACACGCTGTTGTTGACCACCACTAAGTTCAGAAATCTCACGATTAGCATACCCATCCAGGCGCACCATATGGAGGGCCTCTTTAACAGCGGGCTTAATTTTATCCATCGGTTGCTTTTTAATCTTTAGACCAAAAGCAACATTTTCAAAGACATTTAAATGCGGAAAAAGTGCATAATTCTGAAAGACAGTATTAATATGTCGCTTAGCTGCATCTAAATCTGTAATGTCTTTTCCATCGAAAAAGACTTGCCCACTACTTGGTTGTGAAAAGCCAGCAATAATACGCAAAATAGTTGATTTACCAGATCCACTTGGGCCAAGCAAAGAATAAAATTTTCCCGATTCAATTGTTAAATTAATATCCTTAAGCGCAACGAAACCATCATCATATTGCTTAGTAATGTGCTTTAACTTAATAATATCCATTTCCATCCCCACATGAAAACAGCTACAAGTTTGATAGCCTGTAGTTTGTTTTAGTTAATCTATTCTATTTTTCTTTACCGATGATTCTTACTTCCGTATGTAAATCAATATCATATTTTTCTTTGATTACTTTTTGAATCAAATGAATCAAATTAAGATAATCTGTGGCAGTAGCTCCGCCCTTATTAACAATAAAGCCAGCGTGTTTGGTTGAATCTTGAGCACCACCAACTTGTTTACCTTGCAAACCTGCTTTAATAATCATTGGCCCTACGAAGTGACCTGTTGGTCGTTTAAATACACTACCACATGAAGGATACTCAAGCGGTTGCTTATAGCGACGCAATGCATTTAAATAATGCATATGATCTAAGATTTCCAACCTATCTCCTGGAGTTAATGAGAAGGTAGCGCTAAGTACGATGTCACCATTATCCTGCACTAAAGAATGACGATAACTGAATTCCATTTCTTTATTGGAATAAGTCTTAAATTCTCCGGCTCTTGTTAAAACATTGACACTTTCTACTACTTCTTGCATTTCACCGCCATAGGCCCCGGCATTCATAAATACGCCACCGCCTATACTACCTGGAATTCCTGCAGCAAATTCCATGCCGCTTAGTCCATGATGGGCTGCTGTAAAAGCAGTATCAACAATTTTTGCGCCTGCATCAGCTGTTACTTTATTATCTTTTACTTTTATTTCTTTTAAATCCGTTAAAATAATAACTAAACCATCTATTCCGCCATCGCGAATAATCAGGTTTGAGGCATTACCAATAATCGTTAATGGAATCTTATTTTCACGAGTAACTTTCACTAATTTTTCTACTTCATCAGTGCTCTTAGGAAAGGCTAAGTATTCCGCTTCCCCACCAGTTTTAGTAAAAGTATATCTACTTAATGGAATTTGCTCTTTAATATTAATTCCTTGTTTTTTCAGATCAAGTAATTCCACAATTTTGCCTCCTTATAGTTTCTTGTTTTATTTTACATCATATAGAGCCTAGCTTCACCCATAATAATGTGATACTTTATTTTCAAAGGAGAAAATTATGAATTTTATTGCAATGGATTTTGAAACAGCTAATCATTTTCCTGAAAGTGCTTGTTCTTTAGCTTTAGTAATGGTTAGAGACAATAAGATTGTAGATCGTTTTTACACAGTGATTAATCCGCAAATGTCTTTTGATGCTCGCAATATTCAAGTACATCAAATTACTGCCGATGATGTCAAAAATGCACCGACCATGGCTGAGGTTTGGCCAAAAATAAAGGGGTTATATCAACCAGGTATGTTAGTCGCTGCTCATAATGCTAGATTTGATACCAACGTGATGCGTCAAAGCCTAGCTCGTTATAACATCGAAGAACCTCATTATTTGGTCATCGATACTTTAGCTACAAGCAAGTTATTTGAGCCTGAACTACCTAATCATAAGTTAGATACAGTTTCAGATGCTTTAGATGTAGAACTATGGCACCATCACAATGCTCTAAGTGATAGTGAAGCATGTGCAGGAATTTTAATTAATCAAAATAAAAAATTCGGTGACGAAGCAATTAAAAATTTGATTTATCAAATATAAAAAATGATCTAGGACATGAATGAAGTGAGACCTAAAAGTGAGACACTTTTAGGTCTTTTACTATGTCTAAATTTAATAAAGAACAAAAAATAGAAATTTATCG
>NZ_JAEHNT010000113.1:0-5047 GCF_016742815.1 Lactobacillus sp. A27 | reverse complement strand
TGTTAAGATTAACAAGAGCCAATGGTTGAACATTAAGGACGTTGTAAAGGACTAATTCTTTTAGATCAAAACAAATAAATAATTTTTAACATGATGAATGCATATTTATATAGATAGACTTTAGATCAATCATTTTGCATATTTGCAGGTGATTGATCTTTTTTTGCCAAAAGAAAAGACCGAATCAATTTGATTCGATCTTTAGTACATCAAGGTTAATATTATTTGATTTCTTTAAATTTATTAAGCGAATGGTCATTGGTGTAGAAGAAGAAGTCTTCCAATACGGCACTCTTAATTACACCTTTTTCGATTGTCGCGTTAATAGTATCAGCTGTATCAGGATACTTACCTGAAAAGCCTAAGTTAAGATAAGCTTTATTGACGCTGTAGTAGAAGTAATGTTTGGCATCTTCTTCCCAACCAGTGCCTTTATATATTAAATGAATGTGCTTTTCTTCGTTAGCTACTAACTCATCGTATAAGTTTTCGATCCATTCCTTTAATCTATCTTGTTCATTCTTGCCAAGCTTGCTATAGCCTAAGCGGAACTTATATCCAGGATAGATACCGCTGAATGAAGTACCACGTAAGGCTAACTTAATAATTTCAGCAGTTCTAACCATCTTGCCGTCACCGAACAAGTAGAGTGGGGCGAAGAAGCCAGAGTGATAAAGAGCAGTTTCCAAAATTACATTAGCTGCTTTTTTCTGCAAGGCATCTCCACTTTGATAGATTTTATTTAAAATATGGATCTTATTTTGCAAATAAGGATTATTGTTTGCCCAATTCAAAGTTTCTTCGACAGTCTTGTCATCAGATAACTCATGCAAAACATAACTGTAACCCTTATTGGCAATTGATTCCAAATATTGCAACGCGTTTAAAACGGCAGATTCTTCAGGCGTAATTGCGTCCGCTTTAATCTGTTCAATACCGTTACGCATTTGTAAGCCAGACGAGAAAGACAATGCTCCAAAAGCATGAAGCAAAGCTTCTTGAATTGGCTTATCTAATTTTATAAATTCTTTTTTATCTTCTCTAACCGGAACGTTGCGAGGTTCCCAAATAATATCGTTTAGTCTCGCCCAAGCGGATCTGTCGACACGATCCTCCATGTCATTCCAGTTAATTGCTTCGTAATATTTCTCAGTCATACTCAATCTCTAAAATCACTCAAAAAGCTAATATTTCCACGTAATTCTTTAGGTTTTTGGATTTTCTTGGTGCTTTCACCAGTAGAAAGATCATGAACAATCTTGCGAACGTTTTTGACATCTTCACTTGTGCCACTAAATTCCAGTAAATAAAGAATCGGTACTTTTAGCGTAGCTGCGATCTTCTTCGCGGTTTGAGCAAAAAGGTCGTTGAAGTTACGATTACCACAACCGATAATTCCGATAATATTCTTTTTATTGTCTTTATACGTTAAAAAGTTAACGACTGAATCCATCATGAAATCCTGGTATGCAGGAACGATCAAAATGTACTTTTGACCCATATCAAATTTGGGTTTAGCATCGCTGATCTGATGGGCTTCTAATTGCGTTTTATCAATAAAACGTTTAGTTTGCCCAGTTATTGAATAAAATGCTATTGCTACCATATTTTTCCCTAATAAATCTAATGTACTCAATGTCTATCTTCTCACCTAAATCCCAAGTATTCAATAGTTAAGCTATTCAAATTTTGAAAAAATTCCCCTATAATGTAGAGCAAGGAGGAATCGTCATGTTTAGCTGGAATATTATTGGTATCTTAACCTGGGTTGCCATCATACTGTATTTAGTATTTATTATCCAAAATATTCGTCGTAGACGAATTAAGATGATTATTAAACAGCATAAGCACTTTAGCTGGCCTAACTTTATCTTGAATATAGTTGAGGTGGTCATTTTATTTGTAGCAGCTGGCTGGATGTTTAATCAAACATTTATGGATAATCCAGATTTGGAAGATGCAAGTCGAATTACTTCAAGCGTTAAATATGAACCGCTGATAATGAAGACCGGGGTTGGCAATTCAAGCTATGTCACGATCAATTCAGCTAAGAAGAGATACGGTTCTCAGTCATATACTTTTTATAAGGCAGGAAGCAAAATCACGGCGTCTAGTGATTATGCATCGATTGCGTATGGTGATACGGCATTAGATGTTAATGCAGAAAAGATTCCATACGTTAAAAAGACGCTTAAGAAAATGGATAAGAAATATCAACGTGCTTATGTAGCCATTTATACAGCGACATATAAGAAGAATTGGCAAAACGGTATTGGAATGCACGCAGGGCATTTGGCAACGCGTTATTACTTGATCCGGGTGCCAGATCAAAGCTTCATCAAGCAAGGAAAATAAGCAAAGAAAATCCCCATTCAAAGACGAATGAGGATTTTTTCTTTAATTTTTGGCTTTAATTTCAGCTAATAATCCACCTTCAACGAAGGCTAAGATGAAGCTGGCGGTTAAAAAGTCCATGACGTTGCCTGATGAAAATGCCGCAAACAGCATAAAAGCGATTGAAAGCAGCATGGAACTAATCAGGTAGGTGCGTTTTCTTCTATTCATTAGCCATTTAACAAAAGCGTACAGCATGATTGCTACGTACGGGCCAACAAATAGCAACATCCCGATCCAACCTAATGAATAGATCTGACTGGTGAAGTCTCGCTCTAGGTTAAAAATGTTGGTCTCACGGGTATATGAGATACCTAAGAACTTGTCCAACTTATTATTGTTAGTCTTAACTACTTGATCTAGCATAGCCCTTTCAACGTGACGGTTTTGCATCCGCGCAGTTCCCGGCTCGTTCATGATCTTAAGCCAAAATTCTGGATCATATTTGTAAGGGTAGCTCTTAGTGACAAACTTTTTGTTTAGGGCATAATCTTGATAATGCTCTTCGATAAATTCGATTAAAAATTGCTTCCGTTTTTCGCCGCTTGGATATTTTTTAAGACCAGCGGCTAATTCTTTCTTAGCAACAGTTAAGCTGTTATCAGATTGTTGCGCTAAAAACTTTTCATAATTGTAACGCTGGATTGCTGGACCGAAGGGGATAATCGCCATCGCACCAATTTCGATTATCAGCGCTACTAAAATTGCCTTGCCGTTCTTGATGACATCTTTGACAATGAACAAATGGAAAACGTAGAGCAAAATACCGATGATAATGCCACCAATTAAGCCGATTAGCGCGACTTTAGTTCCAAGTTCGATCATTGCGAGGGCCTGCACGACATTTAAAGTAACGGTTTTCCAATTAAAATGACTGAACATGAAGTAGAGCATCAGGGGCACTAGCATGAATAGTACGGCCGAGACCATGTTGGCAAAGTTGAAGAAGCCTTTAGAAGCCATGTGGGAATAGCCGATGTTAGGATTGAAGAACCATTCAAAAATATTGGCACTGATCGGGCCGGTTTCGTAACTTCTAAGTGAAATCACGAAAAGGTTGCTGATCACGATGGTGAATGAAAATAGTCCGCTGATTCCTTCAATTACATGTCTGAATTGATCGCGAGTGAAATTTAACGCGGTAGTAAAGAAAATCACCATCAGCGGCAAAAGCATTCTAATGAGATAGAAGATTTCACTGACAGTCGAATAGTTGTAATCATTTGGATTAATACTATTAAAATGTTTCACGTGTAACAAGTGTAGAGCCGAGTAAATTACTAGCAAGGCTAAATAAAACAGTAGCCATTTGTTTTTACCCAATTTTTGCCAATTCTGTTTTTGACTAAAGAACATGCAAAAGATAACAAAAACAGCCAAAATTCTAATGATTGTAGGCAAAGTAAACGGCAAGACGTCAGCCAATTTGCCATGATAAAACCAATAAAGGTCCAAAAACGGCTGAATAAGGATGAACCAGAATAAAACGGTTCGAGTTTTCTCTTTCATAAAAAATCTCCCTAAATAGATCGATATTGTATTAATTTTAGGCAAAAAAAGATCCTGCGTAAATATTACTCAGGATCTTTTTGAATTTTGTTTTACTTTTTGCTGTCTTTGTTAGCCTTTTTAGTTTTAGCAATCTTTTCAACTTTAACTTCGTTAGTTGAAGCAGTCTTACTATTTTTAGCGGCACGAGCAGCCTTTAAGTTTTTGAAGTTGACCACAATCTTGTTGTTCAAGTCACTAATTGCAGTGGCATCAACTGGATCGTATGAAGTGATAGCTAAGAGAGCAGAATTTTCATAAATTTTTTCTACCTTACCTTGGAATGGCTTCTTAAGTTCTTCTTCTGACTTGGCACCAACGATTGCGCCAACTTTTACATCTGCTTTTTTCATGGAGTTATCTCCTCTCTTGATAAAAAATCTTGGTCTTTTGTAACATTGGAATGTTAATATAGATGAGCAACATTTTCAAGTGGGGGACTTTCTTTTGAAGAAAATAATTTTGATCGCGGGCCCGAGCGGCGCCGGAAAGACAACGATTTCTGATTATTTAAATGAAAAATATGGCATACCACGTGTTTTGACACACACGACGCGTCCAATGAGACCAGGGGAAAAGCAGAATGTCTCCTATCATTTTGAAACGGATGAAAGCTTCAAGACATTGCACTTTTTTGAGCACGTCAGATATGGCTCTTATCAATATGGGTCAAGTCGTGAAGCCTTAAACCTTGCTTGGAAAAAGAGCGATCTCGTTTCTTTAATTGTCGATATTAAAGGTGTTTATACTTATTTGAAACAATTAGGCAATAAAGTTTATTTTCTTTATGTCACAACTTCGACTAAAGAAGAATTAAAAGAGCGGCTTTTAAAGCGAGGAGATGATCCCGAAAAGATCAAAGAACGACTCAGCGGCAGTGAATTAAATCTATTGCCGGAAGACTTGAAAGATTACGCACACATATTAGTTAATGATAATCTATCAGAAACCAAGAGTAAGCTAGATTCAATCACAGCAAGGCTTGAAAAGTGATTTGAAAGCCCTTAATTTTACAAGATTTTTTTAATGAAAAACGCCCGAAAATCCCCGTATTTTAATGCGGGGATGGATAGGGCCAAGCTGACCTAGCAGTCAGCTTTTTTTA
>NZ_JAEHNT010000112.1:0-1726 GCF_016742815.1 Lactobacillus sp. A27 | reverse complement strand
AGCACCAATTTAACCAATTAAATGTTAAATCAGTGCTTTAAAAGTCTAATATTAATTGTCAATGTCTTAACTTAATGACATTGGCGACAATCGATAAATGCTTTTTTAATTTATTTTACTTTAAAGTAGCGACGAGCAGTAATTTGATTATAGCCTTTTTGAAATTCTACTTTGACCTTACTGCGGTTTTCTAAGGTGAATATAATTACGCCATTTTTAATAGTCTTATGTGGTTTCAAATTATGTTCCATCTTACCTAAGCCCTTAATCAATGAGGATGAATTAGTCGCACCAGTAGTTAATTACTGCCATTTTCCATGAACTTTTTGATAAGCGTTAACGCCAGAATAGTTCATCAACATGTCACTCTTAACTGTCCTTTTACCATGGTTAGTAACATTTACCCAAAGCACTAAGATTTTCTTACTTGCTTCTTCTTAATGTGAAAAGTGAGTGAACCACTTTTGACAGTCTTCGAAGCCGCCTGCACAGTCTGAGGTTGAGAAACGACTGGAGCAACGGTCCCTACCGAAGCGGTAAGGCTAATGCAGCGGCACCGAATTTGATAATTTTTTCATAATAAACATTCTAAGCTAAATAGTGAATTAGTTATCCGACGGAATAATTGATTCACTATTTTTATTCTCTTGTAGAATTTAAGTAGTAGTAAAACTATATGTCATCGGGGCTTTAGACACTTGATGTCGCATAATAAACTGGCAGTTTTGCTTGAGTTTTCAGGAGTCTCTTCGAAGAATGTGGACACTTAGATGTCGAGTTTAGAAAATTAGATCTGATTTCTTAAGTAAATACGTTTTACTACTTGAGCTTAGGGGGTTATATTATGCAAGTTACTTTTGGAATTGATGTAAGCAAGTCAAATTCTACTGTTTGCGAACTAATTGGTGAAAGTAAAAATGAACTTACTATTACCAATGATCGTCCTGGTTTTATTCAATTACTTCATGAGCTGGCTGCTTTTTCTAAACATCCACAAATTATTTTTGAAGCTACCGGTGTTTATTCACGCAGACTGCAGGCTTTTCTTGAAGACTACGGCTATGAATATGTTGTTCTTAATCCGCTTAAAGCCAAAAAAGAGATGAATATGGGGCTACGCTACAACAAGACCGATAAAACTGATGCTTATCATTTAGCTTTAATTCAAAGACTTTATCGCCATCCGGTTAATCAAAGCGAATCCCAAACTTATAAGCAGCTTAATGCTTTGAGCCGCTTCTATGACCAGCTGACAAGTGACTTGGTAATAGCTAAAAATCGACTTCACCAAGCTCTACAATCAACCTTTCCCGAAATTGAAAACTTATTTTCTATTGCTAGAGGTAAGAATTATTGGCAAATAGTTGCTCGTTATCCTCATTGTGATTTAGTAAGAAAAGATGATAAAAAGCAAATTATTAACTGGTTGATGAAATTGAAAGGCATCGCTTTTAATCATGCACAAAGGACAACAGATAAACTAATTGAATTAGCTCATTTAGCTTATCCAGTTGTTTCTTGCTCTGACATAGAAGTCCAGCAAGCACAATATTATGCCAGAAGACTGCTTAATCTAAGCAATCAACGTCAACGTATAATTACCAAAATGGTTAAACTCGCCAAAACTTTGCCTAATCATGACTTAGAAAACCTAGAAAGCATTCCAGGCTTTGCACAGACCACTGCAGTCAGAGTTTTAGCAGAGTTAGGAGATTTACGCAGATTT
>NZ_JAEHNT010000111.1:0-49964 GCF_016742815.1 Lactobacillus sp. A27 | reverse complement strand
TTCTTTGAGTCTAACATAATGAATACCTCTATTTTCTAAATCACTTTAACTTGTTGGAACTTTTCGTTCCCTCATTCCTTACATCTTTATTATATAACATACGTTATATAATGCAAGGACAAAATAAAACTTTTTTAAAAATAAAATAGATAGCGCGAAGGCTTGCTATAATAACATTTGTTCCAAGTTCTGACTGGAAAAAGAGCAAAAATAAAAAACAAAAATTTTTGTTATCATTACAAAAAAGACCCGAATCACTTAGATTCGAGTCTAAAAACCTTATAAAACTACTTTTTCTTTTTAATTTCTTTTTTAGCAGTTTTGCTCTTCTTTGTTTCCTTCTTAGCAGTCTTCTTTTCTGGCGCTTCATATTCACGCACAACTGTCAGCTTTTCAATGATTGCTTCTACTAGTTGATCTACCACCTTATCAGCATCTTTTTCAACTTCTTCTTCAGTTGCCAATTGATCAATTCTAAAATGCGAAACATTAACATAATCAGACCGCGTTTCAAAATAAACATTAAGCGGATATTCTTGCCCTTCCTCAAAAAAATTGACAATCTTCTTATAATTGCTGTAAGGCAAGTTGATGATATTAGTCTCTAAAGCAAACGTAACCGGACGCTGACCTGTCACTGCCAGCTGAGTTTGCACTAATGAATCATGCTTGAACGCAGCAGCGACTTCCTTAATCATCTTCTCTGCATAAGGCTTGATCTTGCTCTTAGATTTGCTAATATCGCCATATTTTACTGTTTCAAGATCTTGAATGTAATCTTGATTTTCAATTTTATTATTTAAATCTTCTAAATTAATCTTCAAAATAAACTTTCCTTTTTGTTAATTCTACTCACTAACATACTACAAAAAATTTTTTTGTCATCACTTTTTAGAATTCATAATAAGATTTTGCTAGAATAGTACTCATGAAAAATAAAAAAATTAATTTAAAGTACTTATTTTTAATTATTCCAATTGGATTAATATTAGTGCTTAGTCTAACTTACCTTGCAAACAAAAATCAAATTGATGACGAAATTAATTGGATGATGATGAAAGAGAAACAAAAGCTCAATGTTCCTCTAGAAAATCAGCTCCCCGACCTGCCTAACGGCTGCGAGGTAACTAGTTTATCCATGCTTATGAACTATTATGGCATCAAAGTTACTAAAAATGAACTAGCACAGAACATTCAACACGTCGATTCTTTTACCGACAATGGCCGTTATCGCGGTAATCCTAATCAGGGCTTTGTCGGTCATATGACTGTAGCAAATGCCGGCTGGTGCGTTTATAATGGTCCGCTTTATAACGTTGCACGTAAATACACCAACCACATCGTTAATGCTTCCGGCAGTAATTTCCTGAAAATATTAAAACTAGTTTCCGATGGTCATCCCGTTTTAATTATTACTACTACAACCTTTAGCCGCGTCAACAATATGCAAACGTGGGAAACTAACTCAGGTAAGGTGAACGTTACACCATCATCACATGCTTGTGTAATTACAGGTTACAACAAGAAAAAGAAGGTTGTCTACCTTAACAATCCTTATGGATTTAAAAATCAAGCTGTAAACTGGCATAAATTAGAACAGAGTTACGACCAACAAGGTCGACAAGCGCTTTACATTAGTTAAACAAAACAAAAAGGACAAGCTTTATGGAAAGCTTGTCCTTTTTCAACTCAAGGCACATGCAAAAGCACATGTGGACATTTAAACTGTTCACATCAGTATGTCCACCATCAGCACTTCCCGTGCTTGCCACTTAAGGCGGATGTCCTCTATCTCATAAATATACGCATCTCGCGTTCATTAATCGACTCGTCAACTACGCATTGTACTATCTTTTATGTTTCATGTACAGCATTATCTTCTTAAAATGGCGATATTTTATTCTATAGAATGCTTCAATGCACATCGTAGATAACAAGAAACCTAACCCAATTGCGGCAGTAACAATTGCCACTCGCAAAATCAGCTCTTGTCCTTGTGTATAATTGCCTGCTACAAGTGCACGAACGGCCTGATAAGCTGGCATCCCCGGCACCAGCGGTACCAATGCAGGAATATTAAAGATCGTTGCAGGACATTTTTTTCTCCTAGCAAAAAATAATCCCAAAATTCCGATTAAAAATGCACTAATCAGATTAGAAACCATTCTGCCCATACCTAAGCGAAAGCAAAACCAATAAGCCATCCAGCCTACTGCTCCACTAATTCCAGATGAATTAAGCGCACGATGTGGGACATTAATAGTTAACGCAAATCCTACAGAAGCAATATAAGAAAAAGCAACATTAATTACTATCTCTAACCAAAAAGGCATCGTTATACCCCCATGAACTTCAAGATCATTCCGACTCCACCACCTAAAGCAAGTGCGGTTAAGACGGCTTCACACATTCTTACAATTCCAGATAGCAAATCACCCATAAATAGATCTCGCAATGCATTGGTTAAGGCAAGTCCTGGAACCAAAGTCATTAGCGCTCCAATCAAAATATTATCCACGATCATCTGTGAATCTAACCAATTCAAGCCTACTGCTAAAAGTCCCATCACCATCGCCGCAATTAATTCTGATAAAAAGCGAACTTTAGTGTACTTTTTAAATTCACAATATGCCCAAAAACCGACACCACCCACTAAAGCGGCTCCTGGAAAGTCGACCCAATCATAATTATCCATAAACAGAACCATCAAAGTCGCACTCAGAATTGCTGCACCAACTACTTGCAACCACATAGGGAAAGAAGGAGCATTAGCTACTTGGACTATCTTTTCCTTCAATTGTTGTAAATCGATTTGCTTAGCTGCAAATTGTCGCGATAATGCATTAACACGATCCACTAACTCCAGATTAATATTACGATCTCGCACTTGCTTCATTTGAGATAAGTTACCCCCATTTAAGCTCATAAATACACAAGTAGGAGTAGCAAAAACACGCGGATCTTCTGCACCCGCGTTCCGAGCAATTCTAAGCATCGTGTCTTCAACCCGATACATTTCACTACCGCCTTCAATCATTAAGCGTCCAGCGGTTAAACAAATATCCAATATTTCCTGATAAAATTTAGTATCGTGCTTATCGGACATAGTTTTATCCTCAATTCATTGTTTCAATATCTATAGTCTTATCTACCCAATCGCCATGGAAGAAATCTCGTTCGTGACTAACAATAATTACTCCACCTGGGAAATTGACGATGGCTTTTCTCAAGGCATCTTTCGTATCGTTGTCCAAGTGGTTAGTTGGTTCATCAAGGAAAAGCAAGTTAGCTGGTTCAAATTGCATCTTAGCTAATTTTACTTTTTCCTGTTCCCCACCAGACAATTCTTTCAATGGACTCATAGCTTGTTGCGCAGTCAAACCCATACGAGCAAGTGCCTGTCTTAATTCCTTAGGCTTCTTGCGTTCAAATTCTTCCTGCAAATATTGTAGCGGCGTCATATTATTATTTGGCCAAGCTAAATCCTGCTTGAAGTAAGCTAATTTTGCCGTTACTGATAATTCATACGAGCCATAAATTGGCTTGAGTTGTCCTAATAACGTCTTAAGCAAGGTAGTCTTACCAATTCCGTTAAAACCAGTGATTGCGACCTTTTCGTTGCCACCAACGGAGAAATTAAAGGCAGACTTAACTAACGCATGATCATAACCAATTACTAAATCTTGCGTTTGTAAAAGCAAGTTAGAAGCCGTAGCTACGTATGGAAATTCGAATTTAGCCCGACGGTTGTTTTTAGGTGGGGTTAAAATATCCATTCTTGCCAGTTGCTTTTCACGAGATTTAGCACTCTTGGCACGAGTACCAGCCTTGTTCTTACGGATATATGCTTCGGTCTTAGCAATCTTGCGTTGCTGGTTAGCATATGCCTTAAGGTAAGTTTCACGGTTAGCCGCTTTTTGCCGCAGCGCTTGCTTCAACGTACCGGTATAACGCGTAATCGTACCAAAATCAATATCAATAATACAATTGGTAATTCTACCTAAAAAATCATAGTCGTGACTAACTACGATAAAGGCGCCAGAGAAGTTGTTCAGATAATCAACTAGCCAATCAATATGTGATACGTCCAGGTAGTTGGTTGGTTCGTCTAGCACCAAAACATTAGGGCTTTGCAAAAGAAGCTTAGCCAAAATAATTTTGGAACGTTGACCACCTGATAATTTGGAAACATCGTGGTCATAGCCGAGGTCCGCTAAACCCAACCCAGCTGCAACTTGTTCAATTTCGGTATCAATATCATAAAAATTGTTCTCTTCTAGGTAGGTCTGAATCTTACCTGCTTTTTCTAGCAATTGATTATCACTATTTTCAGCATACTTGGTATATAACTCATTTAATTCTTGTTCTTTTTTAAACAGCTCATCAAAAGCAGTCCGCAAAAAGCCGCGAATGGTTACCCCTGGTGCAAGCTTAGCGTACTGGTCCAAATATCCTACATCGATCTTATTTTGCCATTTAACTTGACCGTCATCTGGAATAATCTCACCTGTCAAAATCTTAATTAGCGTAGATTTACCTACCCCATTTTGACCGGTAACCCCCATGTGATCTTCCTTATTTAATACAAAGTTGGCATCTTCGTACAAAGTCTTATCAATAAAGCTTTGACTTAAGTCTTTAACAGTTAATAAACTCATTTTTCCCTCTAACTATTATTTGTAGATTCTTGTTCTTTTTCATACTTTTGCAGCGCATCAAGTACACGTGGCCAGTAGCGTTTAGGCAAAATCAACTGTAAGCGATCGTGATAAATTGGAAAATCGCTCGGTTTCATCCCCGTAATATTAGCCACTTCTTGATCTGTTAACTTATATTTATAAACGATGCGCTTAATTTCAACTGAAGCATGCCCTCTAAAATAAGACAAGCCAAAAAAGAAAATTGCAAAAATACCTGCCAGTATAATCGCTAATTGCAGATTTAATCTAAAAGTGTGCAGGCAAATAAAAAATACGGCAATAAAAGCAATTATTGCGGAAATTATGCCATAAATGACTGGAAATATTGATTCTTTTTTTTGCATAATTTTCTCCCTTCAACACAAAAGCAGTAACTTTTACGAACTTAGCAAAATTTAGCTAACTTTGCAATGACTTTTAATTATGAATTAAGTATACTTGCAATAACTCAATTTGTATTTAGAAAGAAACGATAAAATGAATAAAAATATCCATTACTATTTTTCATTAATCCACTTCCAAATCGATGATTTAGATATTCACTTAGTATTGCCGCAAACTTGGCAAGCAATTGATCTTTATCATGCAATCGCCCATGATCGAGAAAGCCTAGGTAAGTGGCTGCCCTGGGCCTACAATATGAAATCTTCAGCTGATGAAGCTAAATTTATCAAAACCATTCAAGCTAACATGGTTCAAGAGCGCATGATTGTATTGACTATTCTCGTTAACGGCGAACCTTGCGGCATGATTGATTTGCATAATTTAATTACCAACCAAAAAGGCGAAATCGGCTATTGGCTGTCTAGCAAATATCAAGGCCGAGGCATTATGACTAAAAGCGTACGTGAAGTGTGCAAATATGCCTTCAGTGAGTTAAATCTTAAATACGTTGACTTAATTGTTGCAGTTGAAAATGGTAAAAGCGCCCGCGTTGCACAAAATGCAGATTTTAAACTAATGGGAATTAAAGACAACTTGATTCATAACCATAGTATGGCTGGCAAAATTTTCAGAAAAATTAATTCAAATTAAAATAGGCCCGTTACATCTTTAATAATAAAAAAGATAACTGGTACTAGCAGTGCAGGCAAAAAATTCAATGTCTTTACATCACGAATTTTTAATAAAGCTAGACCTGAACAGGCAATTAAGAAGCCACCAACAATGGAAATTTCTGTTACAAGTGGACCGGTAAAAAAGCTGGCTGATAAAAACTTGGCGACGAGATAAATACTGCCTTGCCAGCAAAATAGAACTGGAGCAACAACCAGCATCCCCCAGCCGAAGCTTGCGCCAAAGACCATCGACGTTACAAAGTCCAACGTAGCATTAGTGAACAGCATGGTGTTATCGCCCTTTACAGCTGCAATAACGGGACCAACAATGGAAAGTGCCCCAATACAGCAAAGCAAAATTTCAGTTGCGAGACCCTTGCCTAAATTGGATTTGCCAGTTTTAGCAACTAAGCGATCAAAATGTCCAGAAATATCAAGAGCGGTTCCACATACGCCGCCTAAAGCTAGGCTGACAATAAATAAAACGGGATACTGGCTCTTCGGCATGTTGTTGGTCACGTTTTCCCAGCCAATGCCTAGAGCAGCTAAGCCCATTGCGATAAATAAAACGTCTTCGTAACGCTTGTTAATCCCCTTTTTTACTAAACAGCCAATGGACGTTCCTACTAATAACGCTAATGTGTTCACGATTGTCCCAATCATCTTTCTCACCTCTCAGTTTATTTTACATCAGCAAAAAACAGCATCCCAGATCGGGATGCTGTTAATTTTTACCATCGAAACTTCCAGCCACCACTACTTGATGATGAACTAGAACTGCTGCTATTTGACGATGATGAAGCATTTGGATTCTTACCATAACCAGAATTAGAACCACCAGCAGGCTTATCTGAATTTTGATCATAGATTCGATAATTAGTAAATGCTTGCGGATCGTCCCACTTGATATGACTATTTTGGTCATTCAATTCGTTTTGTCGTGTCTCTTCATTATCTAACGTTTCAGTTTCTAAACCTAAATTCTTCCGAATTCTATTAGAAACCTTCTGCAATTCTTCAGTTGAAGCAACTTGAATTGAAGAACCATCAATCCAGGCATCATGACCTTGAATGTAGCCACTCTTCAAATTCTTAGCACAACCACGATAATTCAAAGTAAGACTAAGCATATCGTTAAAGGTCAAATTAGTTTTCACGTACTTGTTAAAAATATCAATTAACTTACGATAATTGCTCAGCGTATTAACAGACATGGCCTTATGCATAATCGCCTCAATTACTTGGCGTTGACGAAGTTGACGACCATAGTCCCCACGTGGGTCTTCTTTTCTCATACGGACATAAGCCACAGCGTGACGACCATTCAAGTGTTGCTTCCCTTTATGGAAATCACACCAATCATATGAAAAGTCAAACGGCACATTAACGTCTACGCCACCTACTGCATTAACTAAGCTGCGCAATGCCTTCATATTCACTTCTAGATAATAATCAATTGGTACATTTAACATGCTTGAAACAGTCTTCATGCTGGATTGACTACCACCAGTTTCATAGGCAGAGTTTACCCTGAACATGAAATATTCGTCTCCCGGATCTCCCTTAATATCAGCTAAGGTATCACGCGGAATTGAGGTCATCGTTGCAGTATTTTTTTGCGGATTAGCTGTAGCTAAAATCATGGTATCTGAATTACCACGATCATGTCGTCCTTCAATACCTTGATCCACACCTAACACTAGGATAGAAATAGGTTGTCTATTAGCAATCTTAGCTGAAGCCGGTACATTGCTATCCCCCTTACCATCAACTGCACTATGAATGGCGAAATACATGTGCGCAGCCCATGCTACTCCAAAGCAAACAACCACTAATGCGACTACGCCAATAAAGCGTGCAAACATATTACCACTTTTTAATGCAGAACTGTCTGCAGCAAAAGCACGATTGCGGTGGAGATTAAGTGAGGAATGTCTTACTCGGTATTCTTCTCTTCGTTTTGGATTTTGGTCCATTCTTTGTATCTTTTCCCTTCAAAATTAATACATGTTAATTTGTATCACTTTTAATCGCTAGATAAAATAAAATTACTTATAATTAATAATAACTTATTTTTTGTGTTTCATTGTACATCGAATTATGATGTATACAAAATGTAATTAATGGAGGAAAATTTATGGCGATTCCAACAAGAAGCGAAGTCCCAGAAAATATGAAGTGGGATTTAACCCGAATCTTTAAAACAGACCAAGACTGGGAAAATTCCTACGACAAGGCAAAAGACCAAGTAGCTAAGCTAAGTGAATTAAAGGGCAGTTTGGCTAAATCAGGCAAAGACTTATATGAAGGCTTAACCAAGATTTTAGCAGTTAAGCGTGATGTGGAAAATATTTACGTTTATGCCACTATGTCTAGCGACGTTGATACTTCTAACTCACATTATTTAGGCTATGTTAGTCGCGTGCAAAGCTTGTCCAATCAATTTGAAGCAGCAACCAGCTTTATTAATCCTGAAATTTTGAGCATCCCTGCCGCAAAGTTTGAACAATTTAAGAAGGATGAACCACGATTAGCTGATTATGCCCACTATTTGGAAATGATTACTAATAAGCGTCCTCACACGTTGCCAGCAGAAGAAGAAAAAATTATCGCCGATGCTGGGGATGCCATGAGCGTGTCCGAGAACACCTTTAACGTTTTAACCAACTCTGACATGGAATATGGCTACGTGCAAGACGAAGACGGCAACATGGAACAATTATCCGATGGTCTTTATTCATTATTGATTCAGTCCCAAAACCGTGACGTGCGCAAAGGCGCCTTCGATACGCTTTATGCAAGCTATGGTCAATTCCAGAACTCACTTGCATCTACTCTATCTGGTGTTGTAAAAAAGCATAACTACAACGCTCGTATGCACAAGTATGACTCAGCTCGAGAAGCCGCATTAGCTGAAAACGGCGTACCCGTTGAAGTCTACGACACATTAATCAAAGAGGTTGATTCACACCTTGATTTGCTCCACCGTTATGTCGCATTACGTAAAAAGATTTTAGGTCTTAAAGACTTACAAATGTGGGACATGTACGTGCCGCTAACTGGTAAGCCTGCTTTGTCTTATAACTTTGAAGAGGCAAAAAAGGTTGCTAAAGAAGCCTTGAAGCCACTTGGTGAAGACTACTTGAAGCACGTTGATTATATTTTTAATAACCGTGTGATCGACCCTGTTGAATCTAAGGGTAAAGTTACTGGTGCTTACTCTGGTGGTGCTTATGACACCGATCCATATGAGCTTTTGAACTGGGAAGACAATATCGATTCACTTTATACCTTAGTTCACGAAACTGGGCACTCAGTTCACTCTTGGTACACCCGCCATAGTCAACCTTACATCTATGGTGATTACCCAATCTTCGTAGCTGAAATTGCTTCAACTACTAACGAAAATATTTTGACCGAGTATTTCCTGGACCATATTACTGATCCTAAGACACGCGCATTCATCTTGAATTACTACCTTGATTCATTCAAGGGTACTTTGTTCCGTCAAACTCAATTTGCGGTATTTGAACAATTTATCCATGAAGCAGATGCTAAGGGTGAACCATTGACTGCTGATATTTTAGATGATGTTTATGGTCAAATTAACCAGCATTACTACGGCGATAGTGTTGAACCTGGTGGCGATATTGCGCTTGAGTGGTCACGAATTCCACACTTCTACTACAACTTCTACGTTTACCAATATGCGACTGGTTTTGCGGCTGCGACAGCTTTGGCTAATAAGGTAGTGCATGGCAGTCAGGCTGACAGGGATGCATACCTGGGCTACCTTAAGTCAGGTTCTAGCGACTATCCTACTGAGATTATGAAGCGTGCCGGCGTTGACATGACCAAGCCTGATTATTTGGAAGATGCTTTCAAGACTTTTGAAAAGCGTTTAAACGAATTTGAAAGCTTGATTGAAAAGTAAATATTAATAGTAAAAAAGATGATATGTTTCACGTGAAACTATCATCTTTTTATTTATTCTTCTAATAACCAATCGATCAAATATTTTACAGCTATACCATCAACCGTTCCTTCATCAAACTGTGACAATGATAATACTGTCTTTTGATATCCATCAGGAATATAGCGTAAATTATCAGTTTCACGCGTACTCCCTTCTGGTAAATGTCCTGTTACCTGATAATACTTAATTTCATTACCTTTGCGGGCAACAAAATCGATCTCCTTACCAGAATAATCGCCTACGTCAACATTGTAGCCTCTGCGAAGAAGTTCAATAAAGACAATGTTCTCAATCTGATGACCTAAATTATCACGATAATTTTTATTAAGCCTAGTGTTTCTCAAACCTGTATCTGCAACATAATATTTGCCTAAAGTAGACAGTAATTTTTTACCACGAATGCTATACTTTTTAGCCTCATAGAAAAGATATGATTGTTGCAACAAATTCAAATAAGAAATAACAGTTGAAGTCGTTGTTTTAAATCCATTGCTTCTTAAGGTGTTAGAAATATTAGTTGCGGAAATCGGACTACCGATCTCACCCATTAAATATTCAATAATTGCAACAATTGCCTTGTCATCTCGAGTATTCGAGCGAAGAGCTATATCACGTAAAACAACAGAGTCAAAAATTCCTCGTTTAAGTGCCGTCTTTAGGTCCTCATTCGGAGCAATATCAACTGCTGGGAATCCTCCATCAACAATATAATCAGTAAACAATTTATATGCGGTTTGCGGTGTGCCCTTTTTATAATCGTAATATTCTTTAAATGATAATGGATAAACCTTTAGTTCAACATATCTACCAGACAGTAATGTTGCCATTTCACCAGATAACAAGTAAGAATTGGATCCAGTAATATAAATGTCAGCATCCATGTCTACTCGAAAACTATTGATTGCCTTTTCCCAGTTCTGTACATTTTGAATTTCATCAAAGAAGAGGTAATTCTTTTTTTCTTTATTTTCATGATCATGCACATACTTATATAGATCCATCTCATTTCTTATATCGTTGAAGGCCAAATCTTCAAAATTAATATGAATTATTTGATCATCATGTATGCCTTCATCTTTAAGCTGATCAATGAACATATTCATTAAAAATGTTTTTCCCGATCGACGAATTCCCGTAATGACCTTAATTGCATCATTATCCTTGAATTCATTCAGGAACTTCATATATTTATCACGTTTTATTATCATAGTAATATCTTCCATAAAAAATATTTTCGTAAATTTCGTCTAATATCTTCTATAAAAGATATTATCATAAAAATGACAATGAAATCTTTTATAAAAGATTTCATTACAAAAATCACTAAAATATCTTTTACAAAAGGCAAAATGGTAAAATTAGTAATAATATCTTCTATAAAATACAAAAAAGGAGTGATCCTAATGTCTGATTTTTCAAAAGAATCTATTCAACGTGCAAAAGATGAAGTAAAGTTACAAAAATTAATATCAAATATACCCGTAGAAAAATTAGATACACCTCAAAAAATAGAGAAATGGTTAAAATAAGATTACTAAAAAGACTCTTTGAAAATGCCTACAGCATTAACAAAGAGCCTTTTATTTATTTTTTATTCAATTGACGATTAAACAGATAAATACAAATCATCATAAAAATACTTACTGGAATATACACTGCTGAAACAAAAGCAATGTTTGAATTTCCCGTATTTGAGCTTGCCACCTGAGGAGAACAATCCTGCAAGAAGTGCACAATTATACCGAATATTATTCCATTTGAAAGAATACGCAAATAGCTGAGTATAAAGCCAAGT
Source organism: Lactobacillus sp. A27 (assembly GCF_016742815.1). Classification (NCBI taxonomy): domain Bacteria; kingdom Bacillati; phylum Bacillota; class Bacilli; order Lactobacillales; family Lactobacillaceae; genus Lactobacillus; species Lactobacillus sp. A27. The sequence continues at coordinate 38,435 of NZ_JAEHNT010000111.1, read as the reverse complement.
GCCATTGCCAAAATTATTTGTCCAATTGTGGAAACGAGTGGCTGATGGAATAAATTAATCAAATGACACAATCCAAATAGCACTGAACAAATTACTGATGTCCAAAAAATGTTGTATTTATTCTTACGCAAAGCCACTGCAAAAATGTTGAACAAAATGCCTCTAAACAAGAATTCTTCACAAATTGCAGCAGATAAGGCAATCAATGCAATAGATACAATTTTATGTCCTGGTAATTTAAAAACCATGCTATGGGTGAAGATATTCATTACTACCATCAATCCCAGAAGCACAAAGTAAACAGCCGTCAGAACTTTAACAGCCCTATGTGTTTTTACTCGTTTATCAAATACCTTAGTTGTGAGTCCAAAATGCAATGCAGCCATTGTAAAAACAATTAAGTAAATAGCTACAAATACATCCTTCAGTACCCTATTTCCAATAAGATATTTGGTCACAAATGGATAAGCTTGATAGCAGATTTGCAAAATAATTTCGAGCCAGATCATTTTAACTAAAGCAGTTTTAGTCTGCTTTTGATCATTAAAATCAATTTGATCGGCCAAGGCTAAATAGTTGTCGTTTTTCATATCTTCTCTCTTTTTGTTTTTCTTTCTCCAATTAAATCCAAATCATTGTATCAAAAAAGAATTTGCATCATAGCAGATCCTTCATTTTTTATTTTTCTAACTTTAAATCATACCTGTCAGTAATCCCGTAATGTACAAGAACACACAGCAGACTACCAAGTACAAACTGCCCCATTTGACAGTTTCCTTCAAGATTTCACCTTCATCACCTTCGCGGTGAATTGCACCGGTCGCTACCGCAATGTTCTGTGGTGAAAGCATTCCTGCTGTCGCACCAGTCATATTTGAAGCAACAACCCAGTACTTGCTTACGCCTAAGTCCGCTGCTGCTGACAGTTGCAAGTTACCAAAGAGCACGTTAGCTGAAGTAGCAGATCCTGTTAAGAATGTTCCAAGAGCCCCAATAAGCGGCGCAAACAATGGGTAAACAGGGCCAAGCAAACTTACCAATGCAATAGCTAACGCATCAGTCATGCCAGCATAGACCATTACCTTAGCCAGACCAACAATGGCACAAACTGTAATTGTGGTCTTCCACACGCTCTTAATGCATTGTGCTAAAATCTGCATCATCTTCTTAAAACTAACGCCTTGGATGGTTCCCCCGATTAATGTAGAAATTAAAAGTAAAGTTCCTGGAGAATTTAACCAATTAATGGCCAAGGTATTTGGATTTTTACCCGTGTAAATTACCAAGTTAGTTGTCACCTTGCTAAGCAAATTGTTAACTGGTGCTACTAATGATGATGCAAAAATGACGAAGATGAAGACTAAGATAAATGGTGAACATGCCTTAAGCATTTCATTTGTACTTGGACGCTCCACATCAGATTCTTCCTCATCTTCATGCCATCTAGTAAACAAAACCGTAATAGCGATTGAGCAAAGAGAACCTACAATTGCAGGTAATTCTGCACCGACAAATTTAGCAGCTATTACCTGGGGAATAGCCATTCCTAGTCCTGACATCAAGGTAATTAAGCCAACGCCTTTTACAGCTTTAATACTGCCTTCTGTCAAAATTACCAGGATAAATGGTACTAACACTACCAATACAAATAATTGCAAAGTTACAATGAAAGATAAATTTTCTTGCTTCAAGTTAGTTACTTCAGCTAATGTTAAAATCGGCAAGCCAATTGCACCAAAAGCTGTTGCTGTTGTGTTGGCAATCAAACTAATTACTGATGCTCTAATTGGATCTAACCCAAAAGCAATCAAAATACCTGCCGCGATTGCTACTGCTGTACCAAAACCGGCAATTGATTCAAGAAAGCCGCCAAAGCCCCAAGCGATAATTAGCACGATAATACGCTTATCAGTTGAAATCGTGGCCAGCATATTCTGAATGGTTTTCATTCCGCCCGACTCAGTAGTCACATTGTATGCGAATAACGCCATCACGATCACGAACATGATTGGCCAAATACCCATGATGATCCCTTCTAAGGCTCCCGTCATGGTATCTAAAACAGGTAATTTAAAGCTAAAAATTGCAAGCACAATTGTTAATACCAATCCAATTACACAAGCTCGTGCAGCTGGCATGCGCATCACACCAAGTGAAATAATCAACCAAATGATTGGCAACAACGCAATCGCAAACTTAATCCACATCTAACCCATCCTTTATCGTAAAACATCTTATAGTATATTTAATCATTAAATAAGTCAAAAGTTAAAACCAAATACTCAAATTTTATTAATTATTACAAATTCTAAAATTTTTGCTTGCAACTTTGCTCAACAAACTATATAACAATTAATGGAAAGTAAAATTTCTCACATCATTTGAGAACTACTCCTCGGAATGGAGTAGTTCTTTTTCTTTTTCAAATAAAAAACAGGTTGAATTTCTCAACCTGCTTTATTTCTATTAACGATGTTTAACTACATGGAGGCCATAAGCAACCAGATAAATTACTACTTCGATTGTAGCAATAAAGAATGTGACAGGCCAATTAGTGATAAAACCTAAGTATAGACCTGCCCAAACACCAATTAAGGCAAAGAAAACCGACCATGCAATCATCGCTGGAATTGTTCGACCAATATAACGGGCCGTTGAAGATGGCAATGTTAGCAAAATAAATACTAACAATGAACCAACAATTTGTGCACCGATAGCAACTGACATAGCCAAAGAAATTAAGAAAACAATTCCTACTAAGCCAGTATGCACACCGTGCGCAATCGCACCTATATGGTCAAATGAATCAAAGTTCAAGTTCCTTTGAACCAGCAAAATCATCAGCAAAACGATAACTGATAAAACAACCAATTGGATTACGCCTTGTTTGTCTACACCGATAATACTACCGAACAAAATATTCGTCGCATAACGGCTGTTAGACCCTGAAATAGCTAGGAACAAGACACCCAATCCAATAAACAGTGCAGAAATCGCACTAATTGAAGATTCCTTTTGATCACTATGCAAAGACAATTCACCAACGCCAATCGAACCTAATAACGTGAAGAGCAGCATCCCCCATAACGGCGCAATACCGATAAACACGGCAAAGGCTGCCCCCGCAAAGCCAATTTCTGACAAAGTATGAGCTAAAAAGGCATAGCTGCGTGCTACAACATAAACTCCGACGACCCCACAGGTAATCGCAATAAATGTACTTGCTAAGAAGGCATAACGCATAAATTCATATTGAAACATTATTCGAAATCCTCCTTAAACTCACTCATCTTTCCTTGTCTGATTGAACCCTTGTTAAGGTACAAGTAATCAGTCATATATTTTTTAGCTAACGGAATATCATGAGTAACGAACAAAACCGTAATTTTGTGTTCTTGATTAAGGTGCTTGATTAGCCCCATTAATTCTTCCTTAGCAGCCGGATCAAGACTCGCTGTTGCTTCATCCAAGATAATCATATTAGGACTATCCAGCAGCGCCTGAGCTAAATATGCACGCTGTTTTTGACCTCCTGAAGCTTCACCCATTCGAGTATCCTTAATCGAATCTAAGTGAGTTTCAATCAATTGATGATCAATTTGATCCTTCACCTTTTTTGTTTTAAAAAGTGGTGCATTTAAACCTATAAATGCACGAATTGAAAGTGGATATTCTGAATCAATATTTCTAAATTGTGGCACATAGCCTAATTTAACATCTGATGAGAAATTATAGCTACCATCAGTTGGCGTAAGCATCCCCATCAAAATCTTAATTAATGTTGTCTTTCCCGTTCCGTTTGGTCCCAAGAGAGCAGTCATTGATCCTTTTTCAAGATGAAAGTTAATATCCTGAAAAACGGTCTTTGTATCAAATCTCATTGAAAGATCATTCACATCTAAAATCAATTTAGCGTCCCCTTTACTTGCTAAATTCTATCTATTTTTTGCTAATATTAGCTAAATTTTGGTAATTTTCTCTCATCCAATCCAAGTAAGTCATATGATTTGGAATTGTTTCGCGAACGTTAAGTACTGGCACACCGTTTTCCTTAGCAAGCTTAACAAAAGTCTTAACAGTTGAACTACTTGCTTGAGTGTTATTAACAAAGAATGCGATCTTCTTATCCTTAATTTCATTAGTCATCTTGTTGATGGTCTTAGGACTTGGATCAGTACCATTTTCAATTGCTTCTTCAAATTCCTTGTCGCCAATCTTGTAGCCAGCTTCTTCTAAACCGTAATCAAAAACAGGTTCACTAACTAAAACAGGCTTATTGTTCTTCTTATCAGTTGACTTGGCAATTTGCTTGATCTTAGCAACTTTAGCTAAGTACTTGTCACCATTTTCCTTAAAGTAAGCTGCATGTTTTTTGTCTAACTTAGACAAACGCTTAACTAAGTAGTTAACATACTTGGTTGGCATATCTAAATCATACCAGATATGAGGGTTGTCGCCCTTCTTGAGTCCCATTAAGTCTTCGCCCACCAAGACTGGTTTCTTGCTTACTGAACTAGCTAACTTGTTCATCCAAGTGTCATAACCCAAGCCATTAGCTACGATAATGTCAGCCTTAGTCAATTCCTTGGCATCTGCAGTTGTTGGTTCAAAATCGTGTGGGTCAGTTGCACTGTTTTTAATAATGGCTTGAACACTGCCGTACTTACCTACAACATTCTTAGCAATATCTGCATAAACATTAGTTGTAGTCACAATTGAAACCTTGTCAGAGTTAGTTTTTGCACCCTTTTTATTTGAGCATGCGGAAGCTAAGAGCATAATCATGCCCATTAATCCCATGATAAAAAGTGACTTAGTAATTCTAGATTTTATTTTTCTCAATATAATTTCCTCCATACAAAAAAAGCATTTAAATCAGAAAGTTCAGCAATTCTTTTCTGACTTAAAGTTAGAATAAGCTAGTTTGATAATCGTGTCAATATTTTTAAGCGTATACAAATAGCACCAGTGCCTCTTAGACCTGATGCTATCAATAAAAACTTATAAATTATAAGAAATGTTTAAAATATAAAATTTGCTGAATTTTATTTAAATGCTTTTGTTCTAGAATTACATCATTATATAAACATATTTTTATATGCTTGTCAAACTATTCTTTGACGTGCTGACGTAAAACATCCAAGATTTTAATAATATGATTATCAGCTAAACTATAGTACTTTTCCTGCTTAACCCGTTCACTTTTAACCAACTTAGCTTCTTCTAAAATTCTAAGATGACGTGAAATAGCTGGTTGACTCACATCGAATTGCTTAACCAAATTATTTACACTACTTTTTTGATGATCATTTAAATAATAAAGAATCTGAATACGAATTGGATGATTGAGAGCCCTGGTGATCCGGATAATTTGATCGTTCAACTTTTTCACCTACTTACTAGTTTTAGCTTAATATATCCCTTAATTTTTCTCACAAAAAAACGCTACCCGAAGGTAGCGCAAAACATAACAGAGTATCTTGATTCAAGTAGAGATCATCAAGATACTTATATTATAATACGTTTTTTTACATAATGGAGTATTTTTTGATCAATAACTTAAATTATTTTACTCCAGTACATATTTTTATTCGTCAGGATCGTCCTTAACGTTCTTCTTCCAGAAACTCATGATCAAACCGGCTACGATAGAACCGATAATAGTTGCCAAGAAGTAGAACAAAATGTGACTTGGTCCGCCAATGTTACCAGCAAGTGGTGATACCCAAAGACCACCGTGAGGAGCTGGAACACCAACGTGCCATAAACCAACTAACGCACCACCAACAGCTGAACCGATAATACATGAAGGAATTACACGACCTGGATCAGCAGCTGCAAATGGAATAGCACCTTCAGTAATGAATGAGAATCCTAATACCCAGTTTGAAACACCTGCACGACGTTCTTCCAAAGTATATCTATTCTTGAAGAAAGTAGTACCGATAGCAGTAGCAAATGGTGGAACCATACCACCAACCATAACAGCAGCCATTAAGATAGCAGCAGTAGTTGAGTGTGGGTCGTTAGCAAAAGCACCTGAAGCAAATACGTAAGCAGCCTTGTTGAAAGGACCACCCATATCGATTGACATCATACCAGCCAAGATAGTAGTAAGAAGTACCAAGTTACCAGTACCCATACCATTCAAGAAGTGGGTAATAGCAAAGTTAATACCACTGAAGATTGGGTTGATGATGTAGAACATAATAGCTGCGATTAACAGCAAACCTAAGATTGGGTAGAACAGCATTGGCTTCATACCTTCAACTGAGTGAGGTAATTTAGCAAATAGCTTCTTCAAACCAACCATTAAGTAACCAGCGATGAAACCGGCAGCAATACCACCTAAGAATCCAGCTGGTGAAGTTGCGTGTGATTGAACGTTAACTTGGAATTGACCGTTAACGATCGCAGCCATGTAACCACCAACGAAACCTGGCATAAGAGCTGGCAAGTCACCGATTGATTCAGCAATGTAAGCAGCAAGAACTGGAACCATGAAGGCAAAGGCCAAGTTACCAGCGTTGTTCAAGAAGATAAATGCAGGAGACTTAGCACCACCACCGTAGTTTTCTACGATGAAGGAGATAGCCATCAAGATACCACCACCAATAACGAATGGAAGCATGTGGCTGATACCGTTCATTAAGTTCTTGTAAATACCTGCCCATAAGCCTGGCTTTTCAGTGCTTGATGATTCTTCTGACTTGTCAGATGCACTTGCGTGGTAAACACCTGCCTTGTCATCCATAATGTCATCAATCAATTCACCTGGCTTGTTGATACCATCAACAACTGGACGGTTAACTAAGTGCTTACCGTCAAAACGTGGCATATCAACTTTCTTATCAGAAGCGATAATAACACCTTTAGCACGCTTAATTTCATCAGGGGTTAACTTATCCTTAACACCTTCTGAACCGTTAGTTTCGATTCTAACTTCGATACCGCGCTTCTTACCTTCCTTGATCAAGGCTTCTTGAGCCATGTAAGTATGGGCAATACCGTTGATACATGCAGTAACACCAACGATCAAAGGCTTGTTATCATCTGAACTACCTTGAGCTTTAGCAGCTTCCTTAGCCTTTTTAGCTTCGGCAGCCTTCTTGTCTTCTTCGTCCTTCTTAGTTTCAGCCTTTTCGAAAAGATCGATAACTTCTTCTGGAGTCTTAGCAGCCTTAAGTTTTTCAACCAATTCTGGATCAATTAATAAACCAGAAAGCTTAGCTAAAGCTTGAAGGTGAGTATTGTCAGCACCAGCTGGTGCAGTAATCATGAAGAATAAGTGAACTGGTTGACCATCAAGTGAGTTGTAGTCAATACCTTCTTTACTCTTAGCGAACAACACACGAGCCTTGTTAATTGACTTGTTACGTGCGTGAGGCATCGCAATTCCGCCACCAATACCGGTAGTAGATTCATTTTCACGGTCCCAGATGGACTTGATAAATGCATCTTCGTCGTTAACGATATCGGTTGCAACTTCAAGGTCAGCCATTTCTTTAATGGCATCTTCTTTGTTTTTAGCCTTGAGTTCCATAATCATGGACTCAGGACTTAATATGTCCTTAATTCTCATATATCTTTCCCCTTTAAATTAAGAAATTTGTCCAACCTTAATCTGTGGCAATACTGCGTCGATTTGACTCTTCACAGCGATATCCTTGGTAAATGCAGTAGCAGCACCACAAGCCATACCAATTCTAAAGCCTTCCTTAGGATCTTGAGTCTTGTAGTAAGTACCAACAAAACCAGCGATCATTGAGTCACCGGCACCAACTGAGTTGACAGCAGTACCAACGGCACCCTTAGCGTGGTATACGTGATCCTTAGTCAAAAGGAAACCACCTTCGCCAGCCATTGAAACCATGACATTTTGTGCACCCATATCAAGCAACTTTTGTGCGTATTCAAGCATCACGTCGCTAGAATCAAAGGTTACGCCAAAGAGGTCAGCCAATTCGTGGTGGTTAGGCTTGATTACTAATGGCTTGTATTCCAAAGTATCAAGAAGAGCTTGACCAGTAGTATCAACAACAAATTCTGCACCTGCTTCTTTAATAGTAGGAAGCAATGATTGATAGAAATCAGTTGGAAGGCTTGGAGTAAGAGAACCGCTCATTACTACAATGTCGCCCTTCTTTAAATCGTTTAAACGATCCTTAAAAGCAGTGATTTCTTGGTCGGTAATGTTAGGACCAGCCGCGTTAATTTCAGTTTCCTTTTCAGCGTGGATCTTAACATTCACACGAGTGTTATCTGAAATAGTAACGAAGTCACTTTCAATTCTCTTTTGGTTTAATTGGCGAACCAATTCCTTGCCAGTGAAACCACCAACAAAGCCCCAAGCAGTGTTATCAACACTTAATTGGTTAAGAATTTGAGAAACGTTAATTCCTTTCCCACCTGCTAAAAATGCATCATTATTAGTTCTGTTAACTTCCCCGCGGTTAACTTTTTCTAATTGAAGAACATAGTCAAGCGCTGGGTTAACAGTTACTGTATAGATCATTATTTTGCCTCCTCTAGGTTGATATCGGCAGGTAATGCCGCTTTTTGACTGGATTTAAGTTGATCTGTTACCACGTAAACGTCCTTGGTGTTGGCGAAAACCGCAAAGTTGCGTTCACCAATCTTGGATGAATCAGCTAAAACATAGGCATGTCTAGCTTGTTTAATTTCGGCAGCCTTAATTGCAGCTTCTTCGGGATCTGGCGTTGTAAGATTGCCATTTTTTTCGATTCCGTTAGCTCCAACAAAACTAACTGAAAAGTTCATCCCTCTAATTTGAGCGAGTGCAGTTTGACCAATCACGGCATGAGTGTCATCTTTGACCTCGCCACCAATTAAGATGGTCTTAATGCCGTGATTCAAGCTACATAACGCCGTTTCAACACCATTGGTAATGATCTTCACCTTGGGAACATCGACCAAAAATGGGACTAACTCATATGTGGTCGTTCCCGCATCGATAAAGACGTTATCACCTTGGTGAACGAAGTGTTCTGCTGCGTATTTAGCAATAGAAATCTTCACTTCATGATTCAAACTAAAGCGGACGTTTTGGGAAACATCACGAGAAAAATTTTTTACTGATTGAGCACCGCCATGCACACGCTTAAGCATTCCGTTCTTCTCCATCTGAATAAGATCGCGACGGATAGTTGATTCGGATGTATCAGTTAAGTCGCATAACTCGCTAACGCGGCATACTTCGTGCTGATTAACGTAGTTTTCAATTAAGCTTTGGCGTTCCTGTGTCAGCATTTCTTTTTCACCTCGATCATTATTGTATCCGCTTTTTTCTCCAAAATCAATCACATTTCTTCAAAAATAATCATTTTAATTAATTATTCTTCATTAAAATTCATTTTTATGCATTTTTTACGCAAAAAACAGATCATGTGTATTTACATGATCTGTTTTCGTAGTCACTGATAATTATTCTTAGTCATTTTACCCTATTTGACGAAGAATAAACAAAAATGACGAAAAAAACCAGCAAGATTATTTCTTGCTGGCTAAATAAATATTCTAATTAAGCAATCCACGCTTAAAGTTTTGCCATGGACCTAAATCATCAGTTTGTAAAATCAACTTCGGATAGATACGTCTGATCCACATAAAGGAAATTACTATTGCTAACAAAGCAGCCACAGCTGAAATTCCTGCTTCAAAGCCAGTCGCATTTCCTTTCAGCACTCTCATTGGCATAATGAATGATGATAAGAATGGAACATATGACAAAATCTTAGCCCAGATCGGATCACCTGCTGATTGCAAGTTGATTGCGATCAAGAAGCCAACAATACCGATAGTCGTCAAAGGTGAAACTGCCTTATTTGCATTCTCGCTCTTAGCAGTCAAAGCACCACAAAATGCGGCGAAGATGATGAATAATACTAAAGCTAGTACCGTGAACAGTAGGCCCCAGGACAAAAGGTTGCCTACGACTTGGTCGATCATCGGTTTGAACTTGTTGAAACTGTCGCTAACCCCACCAATATACGGTGCAGCATAATAACAACCTGCTAACCCTAACGCATAAATTAACACCTGGGTAATAATTTCACCAAAAATGCCCAAAATTTTACCAGTAAAGTAATCCCCACCTGGCATACTGGAGAAGATTACTTCCATCATCTTGGTGCCCTTCTCGGTCGCAATATCTTGTGCCGTTACTTGAACGTAAGTTAAAACCAAGAAATATAATAAGAAAATCAGAATGAAGAAGGTTATTTCTTGTACTGGATTATCGGCACTGCCGTCAGATTGTTTGATAGTCTGTTTGAAATCAACTTGATCCGACAATGCCTGTAGTTGCTTAGCAGATAATTTGGCTGCTTTTAAGTTCAAGTCTTGCTGGACATTTTTTAGACTAATCAAGAATTCTGACTTAAGATCATCGTCCATCTTCTCATCGCTGTGATAAGTAGCAATTAAGCGATTATCCTTTTCTTGAACTACTACGTAACCATCAATGTCGTCATTGTGGTAAGCCTTCTTAGCCTTGGCGACGCTGGCGTAGTTGTCAAAATCATCCGACTTCTTGACTGATTGGCGTAACGCCGCATTGTCAGTTACCACGCCAACATAACTATCGTCACCACTACCCGTCATGAATCCAATTCCAAATATCACGAAGACCATAATGAATGGTGCTAAAATCATGAATAAATATGACCATGTCTTAACTTCTCTGCGGTAGGTTTCTTTCGCTACTAACCAAATCTTATGCATGACGGGCACCTGCCTTCATCTTAAATATTTCATCCAGTGTTGGTGGTTCTTGATCAAAAGTCTGAATATATTGGCCAGCAGATAACTCATCAAAGATTGCTTTGCCATATTTTTCATCTTCAAGAATGAGCAGCTTAGAGCCGTTATTCTGTGCGATGGCATCCGTTACACCAGGCAATTCACGAAGATCACTCAAGCTCTTGTCTGTTCTAACAAAGATCCGAGTCAGGCCAAAGCTATTCTTGATCTCATTGACCGGACCGTTTAAAACGACACGCCCATCATTAATCATCACGACATCATCACAGAGTTCTTCAACGTTACGCATGTCATGATCAGAAAAAATAATCGTTGCACCATTTCTTTTTTCTTCAAGAATCAGCTGTTTCATCAAATCAACGTTGACGGGATCTAATCCGCTAAAAGGTTCATCCAAAATAATTAATTTAGGCTGATGAATCAAAGTAGCGATCATCTGGACCTTCTGTTGATTACCTTTAGACAATGATTTGATTTTATCGGTAGGTAAGCCTTTTACGCCTAAGCGTGATAACCAATCAGGCAGTTCTGCCTTAGCCTTCTTAGCTGACATCCCTTTCAAGCTGGCTAAAAAACTAACTTGATCAGCCACGGTTAATTTAGGCATCAAACTGCGTTCTTCAGGCAAATATCCTACTTGATCATAGTCTTTGGCATTGAATTTTTTGCCATCAATACTAATCGTACCGGTATAATCCACGAAGTTCAGAATGCTGTGAAAAATCGTTGATTTTCCGGCACCGTTTTTACCGACCAAGCCTAGGATGCGGCCATTCTGCACGGAAAAACTCACATCGAATAAGACTTGATTAGCACCGAAGCTCTTATTGAGGTGGTCGATCGTTAACATAGTTTATCCTTTCGTCAACTTTTATCGTTCTTGTCTCTTTTCATGGCAAAAGCCACAAAAAAATGAAAAAGTTATCACAGAAATTAATTAGTAGAACTTTTCCCAGTGAATGACTGCTTCTCAGCGTTTTTTTGCCTAACACAATAGTGCGATAAGTATATTGGCCGCCACGCCGTCCTGCAATCGTTCTAATTACTGCAGCAATTAAGCTCACGACTAGCACAAGTACAATCACTAAAATAATCGATTTCGTATTATTATCCATATTCATTCTAAAATAGTAAAGCAAACAACATTCCGCTGATAAATTCGCCAATTATTTCCCAGGAAAATATTTCCTTCATCAAATTAAAACTATTAAGGTTCATTAACCAGTCAAACAATACACCTACTACTATGAAAAATAGACCGGTTAAGATCATGTTTCTAATCATAGTAGTTACTTTAATCTTAGAAAAGGTTGCAGCAATAACGCCATGCTCGATCAAACTTAATGTAATAAAGGCCCCAGCCATTGAGCCAAAAACGGCTCCGATAGCGATTTCAGCTAATTGATTAACTAATGGTGCGTTCTTTAAGTCATAGCCAATCCACATAACGATTGGTAAAACAAGCATCCCTACTAACATGCCAACCAAAATCTTACGATTATCACGTTCAAATTGAGTCTGTTCCATGATTATTCACTGCTTTCTAAATAATTGAATCTGAATCTTTTTGCACTTTCATTCCATACTTGAATACCAAGTACACCACATACAAAACTGCTAAAAACAATAATCCATTAGTAATGCCATTCGGATAGACATAATTCTGAGTTTGTGCATTAACCAGCTCATGATTGCAGGCAATTATAACGTAATCAATAATTGAACCCACCGTATAACAAGCAACTGAAATTAATAATTTTTTGAGCAGTTGCAAGTTCTTTGCCGCAAAGTAAATTTCTTGCTTAATGTTTTTGACAATTAAACGTGCGTAACGACAAATCAAGAATTCAGCGATAGCCATTACCATGAATAACATTCCTAATCCTACAATGAGCCAGATGAGTTGTACATCTGAAATATTATGTACGCCCAAGCCTACACGGAATCCGTCGCGAAAATCTGCGTTGGATAAGCCAAATAAACCCACACCTACTGTGCCAATGCCGAAAATTACGCCGAGAACACAAATCACTTGATATATCCAAGTTAATATCGTTAATAGATTTAAAATAAACTTTTTCATTTTCTTACTCCTCTATGAGTTAGCTTTTAATACGCTTCTCATATATTATTGTATATCGATAATTAATAATTGAAAAGAGGCAAAATAATATTTTATCAAGTATATTTATCTATCTTCAATTAAGACACTCCCCAACAATCCTCACTACATTATCTTCCATGAAATTCCGTCTTTTACCAGGTATGCGCGTTAACGGCGTTTGGTTCATCCCCTTTTATAAAATCATATTAAATCGACAGCTTCACATGTAAAGAAGGACCGATTTTGAAGAAAACGTAGACCGATTTGGTATCAAAAAAGCTCCAACTAGTTCATGAAATACACTAGTTGAAGTCTTATAATATTCAACTTTAATATTTTTTCACCCACAAAAAATAGCCACCGAATTTAATCGATGGCTACAAACTTATTTTTATTTTTCTACGTATTCACCGTCGCAATAATCAAAGACAACTTCGCGATCAGCTAACTTAACTATAATCTGTTGATATTCATGTGCATAACCATGATGTGCCAACTTAATTTCCACATGACCGTCAGCAACTTCCACATCGTACCAGTTGTATTCGCCATTTTGGTAATTGAAGTCCAGACCGTTATCTTGGTAATGAGTGTACTTACCTTTGTCGCCAAAGACTCTGAAGGTCATGGTCTTATCTGGCTCATCAGAAATGTGGCTAACTTCATTGCCCCATGGCAAAATCGTATTCTTCTTAATAAACAATGGCAATTTATCAATTGGAGCGTCAACCAGGATCGTATTCTTGCCGCTATATTCAACGCCATTCCAGAAATCAATCCATTCACCTTCTGGCAAGTAGACTGCACGGCTAGTTTGACCTTCTTGAACAACTGGAGCTGTCAAAATGTCTTCGCCCACCATGTATTCATCATTCATGTTATACACATGTGGATCATTTTCATAATTCAAAACAAGTGGACGCATGATTGGCAACCCAGTTTTACTTTCACGATAAAATTCATCGTACAAGTATGGTACAAAACGGTAACGTAACTTCAAGTACTTACGATAAATTGATAATGTTGGTTCGCCAAATACCCATGGCTCTTGTGAGCGAGTGCCTAGAGCCGCGTGGTTTCTGTAAAGTGGGCTAAACAAAGCACCTTCAATCCAGCGAGTCAAAAGTTCAGGGGTAGTATCGGCACCAAAACCACCAATATCAGTACCGGCAAAAGTAAAACCACTCATCCCCAAGTTACATAATTGCGGGATCATCATTTGCACGTGTGTCCATAAACTTTGGTTATCACCAGTCCAAACTGTGGAAAACTTTTGTGTTCCAGCATATGCAGCACGAGTAATTACAAATGGACGCTTGCCTGAATACTTCTTAAGTCCCTCATAAGTTGCCTTAGCCATGTTATGACCATAGACATTGTGCATCTTTTTATGAGTGGTTTCCTCATCTTCATTATGGAAGACTACATCTTCTGGAACTTCACCTCTAAATGAAGCTGGTTCGTTCATATCGTCCCAAATACCTGAGACACCTAAGTCAACTAAGTACTTGCAGTTCTTAGCCCACCATTCACGTACTTGCTTGCGACCAAAGTCTGGGAAGACTGCATCCCCTGGCCAAACTTCATTCACATAAACAGTGCCATCTGGAGCCTTAACGAAGTAGCCCTTTTCAAGACCCTCTTGGTAGATCTTGTAGTCGTCATCCTTCTTTACACCCGGGTCGATGATCGTAATAATTCTGAAGCCGAGCTTACGCATCTTTTTAACAAAATCTTCTGGAGCTTCATAGGTATCTTTTCTCCAAGTGAAGACACGATATCCATCCATGTAGTCGATATCAAGGTGTAAAACATCGCATGGCAAATCATATTTGCGCAAATTTTCAGCGATCTTTTCTACTTGTTTTTGGCTGACACTATAGCCCCAACGTGATTGTTGATAACCTAATGTCCACTTTTGAGGCATTGGTACACGGCCGGTCAGATAAGTATAGTTAGTGATAACTTCCTTAAGTGAATCACCGCCAATAATGTAGTAATCAATATTGCCATCAACTGCTGAGTAGTAATAATAATTGTTGCTTTCTTTACCTAGATCAATGTGGTTGCGGTAAGTATTGTCAAAAAAGATACCGTAAGGATGACCATTTTTAATACCAAGTAAAATTGGAATTGACTTATAAAGTCGAGTGAAACTTTCTACTTGCGGATCAGGATTATCAGTATTCCAGTTGTCATAAGCATAATGACGCTTGTTTAAGAAACCTGTTTTATCACCCAGGCCATAAAATTGTTCATCGCTGGCTAAAGTCTTGATAATTTCATAATAGTTTTCATCATGCATGCCCAGCAATTTCTTAACATCATGGCCTTCTGATTCAGCTAGCTTCAAGTGCTCTTTGTCCATCTGACGATCGATTGGCGTTCTACTGCCGCGATAATCAATAATTAACGGATCGCCTTTTTCATCATAAACATCAATCTTTTCGTCATCGTATGCCTTAACAGTTAACTTTTCAGTTGTTATTTCAGCATGATCGCCTTTATCTTCAACATCAAAGTCAGTCTTAATTTCCTTATCGCCTTCAATGGCGTAAGAATTGCTGGCGTTGCCGCGATCTTGAAACACACGAATAATCTCTGGAGTTAAGACTGTTAACTCTAAAGGTTTATCTTGATAATTTAAAATAATTTTTTGTCCATCTTTAGTAAAGTTAATCAATTTATTAGTCATAAAATTCCCCTATTCAAGCTTTTTTGTATTCGCTTTCAATTTTAGCATAATAGTGCGCTCGATTAACTTAAAACTGGGAATCCGAAACTTTTTCCAACAAAAAAACCGCCTTGCGGCGGCTTCGTTAATTGAAAATATCTGACATTTTAGTTGGAATATTATTATTTTTAACAAAATATTTTTTAAAAGTAGTGAAATCTTGGTCTTCTCGATCTCGGTGTACGTACATATCATGCACTGCCCAAAATGCGGTAATTGCTAAATTAACACCTAGAACAATCAATAAACCAATCAAAATATATAGTAAGTACATCATTATACGTACACCTCCTAAATCGTTATCTGGCCCAGCGTGATATCTTCAATGAAATATCTTACAAAAGCCTCTCCAAAGCTCATGCCTTGTCCATTGTAGACATGCCATTCTTCACGCTTTGCTCCAATTGTTCTAGCCATACTGACTAAAAAACAAATAGCTAAATAAACTAAAACTATGTTTGCAACTATCATAATGACCATGTCCACACGTCCTTCCGCATCTGTATCACTTAACTAATACACTAATATCTATTGCTTAATTTGTCAATATCTAATTCAAAATTTCACTAATGGATTTTATTTATCATGCTTCCCGCCAATATACAAAAAGCCATAAATCGCTGGTCCAATTACAATTGCACCGGCAACAGAAGTAACTAGTACTACGACAAAACGTGGCATTGCAAAAAAGTCTGCACTAAAACCCTTACCAGCCCAGGCTCCGACAAATACTATTGCCCAAGCAATTAGCATTGAAATAAATAATTTTAAAGCTGAAAATTCATTTTTATTTTTCATCATCTTCACCTTTATCTTCATCATCTGGCACATACTTAAGCAAATCACCAGGTTGGCAATCTAATGCCTTACAAATTTTGCTAAGTGTATCAAAACGAACACCATGTGCCTTACCTGTTTTCAAAATAGACAAGTTCGCCGGTGTAATCCCAATTTCTTTAGCTAAATCTTTTGACTTCATCTTTCTTTTTAACAGCATAAAGTCAACAGTTACTTCAATCATCTGTTTTCATCCCTATTAAATAAAAGTATCTGATTCTTGTTGCAGCTTTAAACCAGATTTAAATACTAGATAAATAATATAGATAATTGCTAAAAAGATTAAGGCATTCCAGCTACTTGCTACCCATTCACTAGAAAGCTGGTCTGCTTTAGCAAATTCACCAGTCACGCAAATCAACAAGACATTGACCCAATTTAGTATAGTATAAATACCTACAGTCGCCAGCAACCGCTGCAATAATTGCAGGTTATCTTGTTCAAAATACTTCTCTTGATTTAAATTTACAATCATTTTTTGTAAATAATGAACAATTACAATCATCACAATATCGGCAATTAATGCCACAGCAATCACCATCCATGCTGAAGGACCATTGCTTACTTTAAAAAATGGAGTAATCATCATCTGGCGAATCCAGCCTTGCGTTCCGGGCGTTATGACTGCAGCAACTAAAAAGATCAAATAGAAGATCGCCATCAAAACAAAGTATATTTCGCCAATCCAGGCTACGATGTTAAGTAATTTAAAAACTTTATTTTTCATTTATATTCTCCCTTCCTAAATAATCTTGTTAGTGTCATCACGTAAGGCTAAGCCATGCTTAAAAATCAAGTAGACAACATAGACAATCGCAATAAATACCAGATCAGCAATATATGCATTAGGATAAAATGGTGTGCTGTCCATTGGCAAGATAATTGCCCAGGAAATAATTGACAACACTGTATAAACAATTGATCTAATTAACAATTGCTTCAATTCATGCAGGTTAGCCTGATCAAAGTAAACTTCTTGCTTGATATTCTTGATCAAGTGCCGCACATTATGAATGCCAAGATTAAAGAAAATAACAGCTATCAAACCAATAATCATAAAAAATGGTAGTATATGCCAAAATTGACTACTATACTGGCGTAAACCAGGTTCTTTAGCAATTTCTCTGATTACATCTGGCATTTTAACTAATAAGAATACAAAAGATCCTGCCATGAGTGTACATACAGCAATTGAAAACCACATAAATATTTCAATAATCCAGCTAATTACCGTTATTAGATTCAGGATAAACTTTTTCATAATTCATTCCTCCCTATAGAGTTATCTACCTCTCATTAATTTTATTGTATTACGATAATTACTGGCTGTAAATATATAATTTTATATTGAGGTGCAAAAAAATAGCTATCAAACCATTTTAGGTTAATAGCTATTTTCTTATATTTAATTTCTGTTTTATCTTCTACCAATGCCCGAAAAGGCCAAGCCTAAGGCTGCACCACCAAGTGCTCCTGCTTGATGAGAGACAGGGCGAACACCATTAGCAATCTCATAGTGAAATTCAGTCACACCCTTAGATAACTTGCTTTGCCAGCTTAAAGGATCAAGACCAACACGAATTAAGTTGCAAACATAGTTAGCTGATTCGCCAGTTTCGAGTTGATGCTTAGCATTAAGCAAAACTTTGCGTTCTTCTGGTTTAGTATTTTCGTTTACTAACAAATCAGTAATATTATTCAAAAGCCAAATCTTCAAGTCGTTTTCATCTTCTTGATACATTTTGAGACCTTCTTTGATTTTTCATTTGCTCTTATTATAGTCCTAAAAAATCAAAATGAACCTTCAAAATTAATTCTCTAATCAACGAAAAGCCTGGCAAAAAATCGTCGCAATTATGCCTTCATAAAGCGCAGCCATTCCCCAGGGGACATGATAATCTTCTTTTACTATTGTGTTCTAAACATCTATTAAATCATTCATTCTCTCATATAACCTATTTACAATATTACGATTTACTATATTATAATATTGTAAATTATAGTCCAACAAAATACCGAACCAGCTTCGCACTGATTCGGTATTTTTTACTTATACATATATTTCTTACATGCTTCTTCAGGATCCATCCCGTGACGAATCTTAAGCGCAACCTCAATTGACACGTCAGCAATAATTGATTGCGGATCAATCACGTTATAAGGATGATCTGGTGCCTTTTCTTGAGCTAAAGATAATTCAGTACAACCAAGCAAAATAACGTTGCAGCCATACTTATCATGCATTGTTTTCAAAATCTTGTGATACAAGTCATGATCAACAATGCCTTTTTCTTTAATATCAGAATAAATCAATTCATTGACCATCGGCTGAATCTCAGGACCACCTAATTCTACCGTCCTGCCAACTTTTTGAATTTCATCGGCATATAAATGATCATAAATTGACCCTTCTGTAGCAATTAAGCCAATTTTCTTTTCATCAGGATAATTATCAACAAAATTGTGCACTGCAATCCGCATCATATGCAAGAATGGCTTATCAGTAAGTGCTGCCAAATCATCATAGAAATAATGCGCAGTGTTGCATGGCATTACCAAAAAGTCTGTTCCCAGCTTATCCTGGCCTTCTACATCATCTTTTAAATCATAAAAGAAGTTAGGCTTAGAATGATCCTTAATATAAGCAGTTCTATCAGGAACTTGAGCATCATTAACCAAAATATAGTTTAAATAATCTTGGTCTCGCGCAATTTTTACTCGATGGTTAATTAAACGAACATAACTTTCAGTGGCAATGGTTCCCATCCCACCAATAATACTAAAGAAATGTTTCATCTTATCTTCTACTTTCTAAAATGCTCTTTTTGACCTTCTAATTCATTGATCACTTCTTGAGCAACTACGATATCTGATGGATATGGAGTATTTACGCCGCGAATCTTTTGGAATGCATCTGCACCCTTGCCGCAGATTAAGACTACATCATCTGGACCAGCCATAGCAATCGCGTCATGAATAGCTTTCTTACGGTCTAATTCAATTGTAACGTCGCATTTAGAGTGATCGATACCTGAATCTATTTCTTCGGCAATACTCTTAGGGTCTTCGAATCCTGGATCATCAGTAGTCAAAAATGCTTTATCTGCATATGCACTTAAACTTTCACTAAAGCCTGGACGACGAGATACCCCTTTATCACCAGGTGCACCAACGACCACAATAATCTTAGGATTATTAAATTCACTTTGCATGAAGTTCATTAAAGCCATCATCGAAGCTTTATTGTGTGCATAGTCAACTACAACCATTCCGTGGCTCTTAGTTCTTTCAGTTTGCATACGACCTGGAATAGTTACATCACGAATACCCTTAGCACATTGATCATGGTTAAGGCCTGCAAGACCAGCACCGATAATCGCAGCAGTACCGTTTGATTCATTAAAGTCACCAAGCATCTTCAAAGTATAGTCACCGTTGATTGGTAATTTACGTGCCTTATCACTAGAGCAGAATAACTTGAAGCGAGTTTCCTTCATATCTAATTCTTGAGAAGCAAATCTGAAGTCAATTGGTACCTTTAAATCCGGATTTTCAAAATCTTCTCTAGCAAATAAGTAAATGCTATCAGGATTAGTAGTAGTGGTTGCTGCAGCGTAAACCTCATTGAAGTGAGCAGTTTCTGCATTGATAATACACTTGCGTGAATTTACCAATAATTGCAACTTGCAGTGTAAGTAATCTGCAAAATTAGGGTGTTCATTTGGTCCAATATGGTCTGGACTAATATTCAAGAAGAAACCTAAATCATAAGTTAAACCAAAGACACGATTCTTCTTGTATGCTTGACTTGAAACTTCCATTACCAAGTGAGTCATTCCGTTATCAACAGCAGTACGCATGTCACGGAACAAGTCCAAACTTTCTGGGGTAGTCAAACTAGACTTAAAACTATCTTCTGGCTTTGGTCCAACAACGTCATTAACTGATGAAATCAAAGCAGTCTTGCCGCCATTAGCTTGGTCGAGCATTCCCTTTAAAAAGTATGCAGAAGTAGTCTTACCCTTAGTTCCAGTAAATGCTACTACATACAAATCATCTTGTGGAAAACGGAAGAATGCTGCTGAAAGTAATGCCATTGCCTTTGATACGTCACGTACGATCAATGCATGCATCCCTTTACCTTCTGGATAAGGTTGTTCAGCTACGTAGCAGATTGCTCCATTATCTTTAGCCATTGATAAATATGTTGGTCTAAAGCCTGCACCTTTACAGAAGAATAAAGTGTTAGTTTGGATATCACGTGAATCATATGACACGTATTCCATCTTGGTTGCTACAGTATCTTGTACTGCACTTGACTTAAGTAAATGATGCTCTTTTAAAATTAAAATACAGGTATTTAAAGAAATACTCATTTTTTCTCCTCGTTGTATTAAAACATTTCAGTCAAAATTATAACACAGCTAGCCCTTGCTGTTTGCCTTCTTAGGATTAAGTGGTAAACGAATAATAAAACTTGTCCAATTCTTATCCGATTCGCATCTAATAGTTCCGTGATGCAAATCAACCACACCCTTGGTGATAGAAAGTCCCAATCCTGTACCACCAGTTTTTGTATTGCGCGATGTCTCCACGCGGTAAAAACGATCAAATATCTTTTTCAATGATTTCTTCGGAATAGGTTCACCATTATTTTCTACACGTAATTCAACTTCACGTTTATTTACTAGATTAGCCACTAATTTAATCTGCGTAGCGCCAATACCGTATTTAAAGGCATTAGAAATCAAATTATTATAAACTCGCACTAATTTTTCTGCATCAGCCTTAATGATTAAATTTTTGGGCCGAGCTTCAATTTTAATTTCTATGCCCTTTTTCTCAGCTTCTAGTTCAAATCCCGCAGCAACTTGCTCTAACATTGAATAAATATGTAAATTGCTCAAATTCAACTTAGTAGATTTAAGGGTAGTATATTCAAATAAATCATTGGCAAGAGACTTCATCTGCTCAGCCTTAGTATACGCAATGTTAACGTATTTTTGCTGATCTTCTGGTGAGGCAACCCCACTTTTCAACAATCCCAAATAACCAATAATTGAAGTTAACGGCGTTCTGATATCATGCGAAACGTTGGTAATCAATTCATCTTTTGACTGTTCAATTGCACGTTCCTCATTAATTGAATTAACCGTACTATCAACTAAAGAATTAATAGAATCAACCACATGTTGCAAATCTGGACGAACTCGAAAGTTGATTCGATGATCAAAGTGTCCACTTGCAATATAATGCAATTCTGAAATTACGTGACGTAGCTGCATTTGATGATAGCGTCTAATCAGTCGCCAATATAAAACGACAATATCGCCTATCCCCATCAAAATAATAAACGTATTCTGCCAAGACCAAAGATGATACCCACCAGCAAATGTCATTGTTTTTTTCAAAAAATAAATGCCATTAACTAAGCTCTCATCTTGCAAAATAGCCAGGTGAATCAGAATAATAATTGATAAATTTAACAAAAGCAGAAGGACGATGGTTACCACTCCTTCTGCAAACAACTCACTTTTTTCAGCGCCAGTAAGCTTGACGCGTTCTTTTTTCATTAACTACGCCTCGACTTTATATCCTACGCCCCAAACAGTTTGAATGACATCTTCACCGCCGGTAACTTTTTGAATCTTATCACGCAAGTGTGAAACGTGAACCATAACAGTTTTAGCTGAAACAATAGATTCTTGTTGCCATACGCGTTCAAAGATTTCATCTGCTGAAAATACCCGGTTAGGATGACTAGCTAAAAGATATAAAATACCAAATTCAAGAGCAGTTAATTGAATTGCTTTGCCATCAATAGTTTTAACTTCGTGTGAATCACGGTTAATAACTAATGGACCTACCTCCAAAACATCTGGTTCATCATCTTTAACTTGTTTTTGACTACGACGAAGAAGTGAACGAACCCTAGCCATTACTTCAAGTGGATTGAATGGCTTAGATACATAATCGTCGGCACCGGTGATTAACCCTTGAATCTTGTCCATGTCGCCAGTCTTAGCTGAAACAATAATAATTGGAATATCTGAATCTTTTCTGACTTCCTTAATTACTTCAATTCCTGACATATTTGGCATCATTATATCCAGTATCATCAAAGCGATATCTGGAGTCGTGGTTAATTTAGTAATTGCTTCTTTGCCGCTATATGCCGCAATTGGTTCATAACCTTCATTTTTCAGATAGATGCTTAATAATTCTACGATTTCCTTGTCATCATCAACAACTAAGATTTTCATAAAGAAAACCCCTCTCTTTATTTTGCTAATTGATTATAGTCTGTATCTTTATCTACTAGTGTAGCAGACCCTATGGTCTATATTTTACTATTTTTCAATAAAAGGCTGAAAGGTAAAGCTATTTTTTAGAAAAATACAAAAAATAGAGCAACTTGTGCTCTATTTTACTTCTATTCAATTTCTTTTTTACCAGTGTAAAGCTCATAGTAGTAACCCTTTTGCTTCAATAGCTCTTCGTGGTTACCAGATTCAATGATATGACCATGATCAAGTACCAAGATCAAATCAGAGTTTACGATAGTTGACAAACGGTGGGCGATAACAAAACTAGTTCGTCCAGCAAGCAAGTTGTCCATACCTGCTTGAACCATCTTTTCGGTCTTAGTATCAATACTTGAGGTTGCTTCATCCAAGATCATTACAGGTTCGTCAGCAATCATCGCTCTCGCAATACTGAGCAGCTGCATTTGCCCTTGTGATAAATCTCCACCGTCTCCATCAATCACAGTATCATAGCCATGATCAAGATCGTGAATAAATTCATCGGCATGTGACAATTTAGCTGCTTGGTAAACATCATCATCACTAGCTTCAGGATTACCAAAGCGGATGTTATCCATGATAGTGCCAGTAAACAAGTGTGTTTCCTGCAAAACAATTGAAAGTGATCTACGCAAATCATCCTTCTTGATCTGTTTAATCGGGATACCATCATACGTAATTTTACCTGAATCAATATCATAGAATCGGTTCAACATATTTGAAATGGTAGTCTTCCCAGCACCAGTTTCACCAACCAAGGCAACTTTCATCCCCGGCTTGGCATTGATTGAAATATCATGCAAAATTTGGTGTTCTGGAACATAGCTAAAATTAACATGATCAAAAATGATGTGTCCGCGAACCGGTACTTTCTTAACAGAACCATCTTTTTCAGGAACATTCCAATTCCACATACTGCCGACTTCAGCACCTCGTGAAATTGTAACATCACCATTGTCAGTTTCAGAAGCTTGATCTTCCAAATTAAAGATTCTTTCGGCACCGGCTAAAGCTATCACAATTGAGTTCAACTGTTGTGAAATCTGGGCAATTGGCATACTAAACTGCTTTGATAATTGCAAGAATGAACCAATAGCACCAAGAGATAATGGAGCCCAGCCGTTAATAGCCACAGCACCACCAACAAAGGCAATTAAAACATAGAGCAAGTTGCCCATGTTACCCATGATTGGGAAAAGGATAGTGGCATAGGTGTTGGCCTTACCTGAAGCTTGACGCAATTCTTCGTTATACTTATCAAAACCTGTTTTAGATTCTGGTTCATGACTGAAGACCTTAATAACCTTTAACCCATTAAGCATTTCTTCGTTATAACCATTGATTTGTCCCAACTTCTTCTGTTGAACTTGGAAGTAGTGACTTGATCTTAAAGTCAAGAAACGCACGATACCAAATGACATGGCAAAGATAATGAATGAAAATACAGTAAGTTGCCAGCTAAGTGAGAACATCGCTACCACAACGAAGATCAAACTTAAAGCTGAGTTAGTAAATTGTGGAATGGACTGTGAAATCATCTGCATCAAGGTATCGATATCGTTAGTATAACGACTCATGATATCGCCAAATTCATTTTGATCAAAGTATGAAATTGGCAAGCTTTCCATGTGGGTGAACATTTCGTTACGAACACGGAATTGTACCTTTTGAGCTAACACACCCATTAACATGTTGAACAAATAGTTAGACAAAAATCCAATGGCATAAATACCAAACATTACCTCAATAGCAGTTGCAAGTGGACCATAATTTGGCACCTTTTCCTTAGTTAGCGGAATAATGTAATCATTGATTAATCGTTCAATAAATAATGAACCGATAACATTACTTGCCGCTGCTAAAACGATGGTAATCATGGAAATGATGAGCATCCATGGACTTGTACTGTTTACTAATTTAAGCAAACGCATCAAAATCTTAATTCGATTGTCCTTAGTTTGATTTTTATTATCTACTGCTTGATCCATAACGCTCACCTACTTTCCTTGTTCTTCTTGGAACTTAGCAATTGAACTATAAAGCTCATTAGTCTTCATCAATTCTTCATGCGTTCCAATATCTTGAATTTTACCGTGATCCATCACGATGATGCGGTCAGCATCCTTAATTGAAACAATTCTTTGTGAAATGATGATCTTCGTTGTATCTGGCATGTCTTTAGCCAAAGAAGTTCTAATTTCACGTTCAGTACTGGTATCAACAGCTGAAGTTGAATCATCCAAAATTAAAATCTTAGGATTCTTAAGCAAGGCTCTCGCAATAGTAATTCTCTGCTTTTGACCACCAGAGACGTTATTACCACCTTGTTCGATCATGGTATCGTAACCATCCGGCATTTCACGAATAAAGCCATCAGCATGCGCAATCTTAGCTGCAGCTACAACTTGTTCATCGGTTGCATTTTCGTTACCCCATTTGAGATTATCTTTTACTGTACCAGTGAACAAAACGTTGTTTTGCAAAACCATCGCAACGTTATCACGCAACGTCTTTAAATCATATGACTTAACGTTATGACCCGCTACACGAACGGCACCTGCCGTTACATCATATAAACGCGGAATCATTGAAACCAAAGTTGACTTAGAAGAACCAGTTTCACCGATAATTCCTAGAGTTTCACCCGATTTGATATGCAAATTGATATCATTTAACGCATCAGTCTTGTCAGCTAGTTCATATTTAAAACTTACATGATCAAAAATAATTTCACCATTAGTTAAACGCTTAAGTGGCTTTTTAGGATTTTCAATAGTTGGCTTTTCAGTAATGACGGCAGCAATACGACGACCACTGGCACCTGAAACAACTAATTGCGTAGTAATCATAGCTAAAATATTCAAACTGAACAAAACAGAGTTTGAATAAGTAAACATTGAGATAAGTTGACCAGTTTGCAAACTGCCACCAACAACTTCTTTAGCACCAAACCAGCAGATAGCCAAAGTTGAAATGTTCAAAACAGCCGCTACAACTAACGCATTTAAAGACATAATCTTTTGTGCGGTAGCGAATAACTTATAGATAAAGCCTGATGACTTCTCAAATTGTTTAATCTGATCTTTTTCTTGAACGTAAGTCTTTACTTCGCGAATACCCCGAACATTTTCACGAACGACTTGGTTCATACGGTCATATCCTCTAAAAATTTTAGGGAAATATGGATATGCTGCTTTAATAATTAATCCTAATAGAATCGCAAAAATTGGGCCTATAACTAAGAAAATCAAAGATAATCTTGGACTAATTATGATAGACATCACAATTGAAACGATGAACATCATTGGTGCTCTAACCGCAATTCTGATAATCATCTGATATGCCATTTGTACGTTATTAACATCAGTAGTCAAACGCGTAACCAAACTGGCACTTGAGAAACGATCAATATTTTCAAAAGAATAGTCCTGCATATGGTAGAACATATCTTTACGTAAATTAGATGCAAAACCCGCTGCAGCATGTGCGGAAACATAACTCGCACTCGCACCTAATATCAGTGAAACTATAGTTATTATCAGTAATAACAACCCCATTTTACTGATATAGGGCATATTCCCCTTCATAATTCCATTATCAATCAAAATTCCGACCAAATATGGAATCAGCATTTCGATAATTACTTCACCAATAACGAATAATGGTGAGAGCAATGACAATTTTTTGTATTGTCTAATCGATTTGCTTAGTGTTTTGACCATATAGACCCACCTTTCCATGCACTTCATAAATAAAAAGATAAATAGGCTATTACCTATTTATCTTTTTTGACGTTATTAAATTAAGTATGTACTTTTTTTAAAAAAGAAGCAAATTATTTGCGTTGCATATTTGGTGCAAACGGTGAACCAGTGATCTTGTAATATCTTCTGAATAAGTAACGAGCACCAAATGCAACTGCCGCAATAATAATATCTACTTCACCTGGCAATACCGGGTTAATAGGTCTTAAGCCTGGAAGAGATAGTAACCAAATCCAGACGAATAATACGACAACAACGCCTATCATCCCTAAAATGATTTTAGCCCATGATTGGCGCTTACCATTTTTAGGCATTATCCAGTCATTATATTTCACCATACCGATGCCCATTACGATACCAACACTGGCTAAGGTTAAAATACCCATTTGTGAATTCTTAGGTTGTTTAGTTTCAAATAAAGCAACGACTCCAAACAAACCAACAAAAATTGCAAGATACATTAATGCACCATCAATAGCTAATTGCCAAAATGGAGTTGCAACGGGCTTCTTATCCGGATGAAGCATTTGCTCTGCCTTAATCTTTGGCGAAGCTAAGTATAAACCATTAGCTGGTTGTCCATGACGTTGTGCTACTACAATTTCACCTAATAGTTTATCAGTCATCTCTACTGCTTCGGCACGAGAAATTGAACCTTGCAATTGCAATTCTTTTTCCAAACGAAAAACGTAATCTTGATTTTTATTACTTAACTTATTACGTAATTCCTTTGGATCCATTTGTTTAATTCTTTCATCTTGATTGTCAGCTTCAGTTTGACGCTTTAACTTTGCTTGTTTTTCGCTATCAATATTTGAAGCTGTTTGTTCTTTTTTTGTCTCTTCAGCCATTCTTCCTCCTAGACATTAAATCTAAATTCGATAATGTCACCATCTTGAACTTCGTAGTCCTTACCTTCAAGACGCAACTTACCAGCTTCCTTAACCTTTTGCATAGTTTCAAGCTTGTCTAAATCATCGAAGGAAACAACTTCTGCACGAATGAAGCCACGTTCAAAGTCTGAGTGAATAACACCAGCAACTTGTGGAGCCTTCATACCCTTGTGGAAAGTCCATGCACGAGTTTCAGGACCACCAGCAGTAAAGAAGGTTCTAAGACCTAAGATGTGGTAAGCGGCACGAATCAAACGGTCCAAACCAGATTCTTCAACGCCTTCCATTTCAAGGAATTCCTTCTTTTCATCGTCAGCCATGCCAGCGATTTCTTCTTCAGTTGCAGCAGAAATACCCAAGCATTCAGCACCTTCGTTTTCAGCGTGCTTCTTAACGATTTGGTAGTACTTATCGCTTTCTGGATCAGCCATTGAATCTTCAGCAATGTTAGCAACATAAATAACTGGCTTAGAAGTCAAAAGGAATAAGCCCTTAACAATCTTTTGTTCATCTTCATTAAAGTCGATTGAACGAGCAGCATTACCTTCTTCAAGAACTGGTTGCAATTTGTTAAGTACAGCCATTTCTGCCTTAGCTTCCTTGTCACCTTGTTGAGCAACCTTCTTTACCTTGTTAATGCGACGGTTAACAGCATCAAGGTCAGCAATTGCAAGTTCCAAATTAATAGTATTAATGTCTTCTTCTGGATCAACCTTACCTGTAACTGAGGTAATGTTGTCATCATCAAAAGCACGAACTACGTGAACAATAGCATCAGTTTGGCGAATGTTTTCGAGGAATTTGTTACCAAGACCTTCACCCTTTGAAGCACCCTTTACCAAACCAGCAATATCGGTAAATTCAAAAGTAGTGTGCACAATCTTCTTAGCAGGAATTAATTCTTGGATTCTTGCTAAACGCTTGTCAGGAACTTCAACCATCCCGACATTTGGTTCAATGGTGGCAAATGGGTAGTTAGCCATTTCTGCACCAGCCTTAGTAATCGCATTAAACAAAGTTGACTTACCAACGTTTGGTAAACCAACGATACCAGCAGTTAATGACATTTGTTGTCCTCTTTTTCTAAAAAACTATTTTAATATTTTATCTTACTTGTCTATTTTATCTAAAATTAGGGCGAGCGATACGATCTTTTGGCACATATTGCTCTTTTTTTGCATTAACCGGATCATTAGCTTTAGTTAAAACCTTTTTCATCTTCCGATTAAATTCGCTACGCGGCATCATAACCATATGGCCGCATCCCATACACTTCAGCTTAATATCAGCACCCATACGCAAAATTTCCCAGTCGTTGACTTGGCATGCGTGAGACTTTTTCATTTGAACTGTATCAGCTAAATTATAAGTGATTTCTTTAGTCATCTAAATCAACACCTAACAAATCAAGAATTCTATTCAACTCTTCGGCAGAAGTGAAATCAATTGATAGGTGACCTTTACCCTTTTTAGTCTCTGAAATATTAACGCTTGCGCCAAATTTATTAGACAATTGGTTTTCGCTTGCTCTAATAAAGGCTGACTTTTTAATAGCCTTCTTTTGGGGCTTTTTGGCATTCATTTCATTGACCAAGGCTTCAACCTTACGAACAGGTATCCCTTCTTGGGCCACCTTTTTGGCTAAACTATCAATTTTATCTTTGTCTTTTAAAGCTAAAAGAGTTCTAGCTTGACCCATTGATAATTCGCCATGTTGCAATAAACGCTTAGTTTTGCTTGGCAAAGTCAATAAACGTAAATAATTGGCAATGTATGGACGAGACTTGCCCATTCTCTTAGAAACTTCTTCCTGAGTTAAACCCAGATTCTTTTGTAGCATTTCATAAGCTTGTGCTTCTTCAAGTGGGGTCAAATCTTCACGTTGCAAGTTTTCTAAGACGGCTACTTCCATCATTTGACTTTCGTCAAACTTGCGAACGATTGCAGGAATGGTCTTTTTCTTAGCTAATTTTGATGCACGATAGCGCCGTTCACCTGCAATAATCTCATAACCATTAACAGACTTGCGGACGATAATAGGCTGAAAAACGCCATTTTCCTTAATAGAATCAGATAATTCTTTCAGGCTCTTATCATCAAATCGCTTTCTAGGCTGATATGGATTAGAGCGAATCTCACTTAAATTGAGTTCTTGAACTTCTTCAGTTTCCTCAATTTGTGGTTCATCATCAAATAAAGCTTCGATACCACGACCTAATCCGCCTTTTTTTCTATTTTCTTTACTTCTGGAGTCTCTTACCATGAGCTTTTAACACCTCTTTTGCTAAATCATCATATACCTTAGCACCACGAGATCTTGGAGCATATTCGGTAATCGGCTGACCATAACTTGGTGCTTCTGCCAATTTAGTGATTCTTGGAATAATTGTTTTATAAACTTTTTTACTAAAGTATGATTGAACTTCCTTAACTACTTCTGCACCTAAATTGGTTCTAGCATCTAACATAGTTAAAAGGACGCCTTCAACACCTAAGTCCTTGTTAAAGTGCTTTTGTACTAAACGAATAGTATTCAAAAGCTGACTTAAACCTTCCATAGCATAATATTCACTTTGAACTGGAATCAAAATTGAGTCAGACGCAGTAAAAGCATTAATTGAAAGTTGACCTAATGAAGGAGGACAATCAATAAAAATAAAATCATATTGATCACTAATTGCATCTAAAGCTGACTTCAATCTTGTTTCACGTGCCATCATGCTAATTAATTCAGTTTCAGCACCTGATAAATTGATTGTTGCTGGAACCATGTCTAACTTAGCTATTGATGTATGATGAATTGTATCTTGGATTGGAATTTCGTCAATCAAAACATTGTAAATGTCCTGGTCAATCTCTGATTTTTCAATTCCTAAACCAGAGGTGGCATTTCCTTGTGGGTCAATATCCACAATTAAAACACGGTAACCACGGTCGGCAATTGAGGCTGCTAAATTGATAGTAGTAGTGGTCTTACCCACGCCACCTTTTTGGTTAGCAACCGAAATTACATTTACCATATTTTCCATCCTTTCTACTTTCTCTTTAATTCAATGGTGATTTTGTAATCATCTGGATTTTTATCTTCTTTAATTTTAACTTTAATTCCTGAATCTTTAGCCAACTTAACAGCCTTCTTAATGGTATTAATTTGAACTTTAAGGTCCTTTGGAATGCGGTTAACAACACGCTTTTGTTCTGCTTTTTCCTTTTTCTTAGGTTGAGGATTAAAGTAAGCATCCACATCTTTAGCAATTTCTTCAGTTTGCTTTACATTTAAGCCTTTAGCTTCAATCTCAGCTAAAACTCGCTTTTGATCAGCATCATCAAGATTTAAAAGAGCACGGCCATGACGAGCAGTAATTTTTCCTTCAACCAAAGCAGTTTGCACGTCATCATCTAACTTAAGTAAACGCAACTTGTTTGCGACATATGATTGAGACTTACCCATATCTTTAGCCAAAGCAGTTTGAGTTAAATCATTTAATTTCATCAAATTAGTATAGGCTTTAGCTTCATCAATAGGATTCAAGTCTTCACGTTGCAAATTTTCAATTAAAGCAAGAGAAGCTGCTTGATCATCATTCATGTTTTTGACAATGGCAGGAATAGTCTCCCAGCCTAAACTCTTAGCAGCACGGTAGCGACGTTCACCTGCAATAATCTCATAGTGATCATCACCATCTTCACGTACTACAATCGGTTGAAGCAATCCATCTTGATCAAGAGTATCCGCCAATTCCTTAATTGAATCATCAGAAAATTGACGTCGTGGTTGATATTGATTAGGAACAATCTTATCTAACTCAAGATCTTGAATTTGCTTATTCTTGGGGATTTCTTCATCATGATGCATAAAAGAAAATAATGACATTTTTCATCCTCCTATTAACATATTGGTTTACGCCGCGGCGTCCCCGCTTGACGAGGGTATTTCTTTGGCGTTTCTTTAACTTTTTTAACCAAAACCAAAGTTCTTTCTTCTGTAGTTCCTGGCAAAGTTAACTCTTCATCTTTAATTAATTTACCTCCGAGAACTGCAAGTGCCTTTTGTCCTTCATCCAGTTCATCTTCAGCTTTTGGTCCTTTAAGAGCTACAAAATAACCATCTTTTTTAACCAATGGTAGACAATATTCGCTTAAAACACTCATCTTGGCTACAGCCCGTGCAGTAACAATATCAAACTTTTCGCGATAAAGCTTATTTTGACCAACATCTTCAGCACGGCCATGAACTAACTCCACATTATCCAAATCTAATTTAGCAATCAAATCTTTCAAAAAAGTCAGCCTTTTAGCCAGCGAATCAACAATTGTTACTTTAAGAGATGGCTTTAAAATCTTTAATGGGATCGAAGGAAATCCGGCCCCAGCTCCGACATCACAAAGAGTAGCACCATCTTTAAAAACATCGCCAAAAACAAAGAGTGGCGTAACACTATCATAAAAATGTTTGAGATAAACTTCATTTTCTTCCGTAATTCGAGTCAAGTTAACATGCTCATTGACTTCAATTAAGAATTTAAAATAAAGTTTAAATTGCTCTTTTTGTTTATCAGTTAATACAAAATTATGTTTTGATAATTCTAAAATAAATTTTTCAGGATTCATTTTTCACCCGTGAAACCTTGTTTCACACTTCTAAATTTAACGCTAATTATACTTATTAGTAAAGAGAAATCGTCCTTACAATTATCAACTATTTCATTGCAATCGTCAAAGTTTTGTCGCATGCAAAATAGGGTATAATATTCCGCAAAGGAGAAATAAAAATGGTTGTTACTTTAATTGTTTTGGCTTACTTAGCTTATAAAGCCTATACAGGCTATAAAACCGGTTTTACCAGATATATTATTGGTTTAATTTGTTCCGCTATTGTCTTTATGGTCGCAATTTTTATGCAAAATCCGTTTGGCAATTGGCTTTACACCCAAGTTACAGGAGAAATGATTCGAAGCAATTCAACAACTAATGTTGAATTAATGATTGCACGTTTTGCTGCATTCTTCATTATCTTCTTCGTTGGTAAGATGATCATGAAAATATTTAAGGGCTGGATTCCTGCTAAAAATCCACATGCCACTAATCTTGGCAGCCTTTTAGACAATGTCTTAGGAGCTTTGGCATCCCTAGTAGCCAGTTACTTCGTAGTCTACGTTGTCTTGTCCATGTTCAATGCATTGCAAAATCCATGGTTCATGCAACAAACAATAGATTCTAGCTTCTTACGCTTCATTATCTACAGTACACCTGGACTTTCTAACGGCGTCTTCAACAGTATCTTCAACATCGGTAAGACCGTTGGTTAAACAAAATAGGACTAAACAAACAATTTGCTTAGTCCTATTTTTTATTGATTAAAATTATCATATTCAACATGTTCATCATTATAAACAAAAATTGCCCCAACACGGTCAGGATCATCATGCCAGCCTTTTAGCGGATGACCTGCAAAGAATAATCTCTTGCATTCAATTTCTGCTTCCACGGATGTTTTGGTAAAAGTAGTTACGCCTGACAAATCCGTTTTTACAGGATAACCAGTTCTAGGATCGATTAAATGATGATACTTATGTCCATTAACTACTAAGTAACGCTCATACGTACCACTAGTCACAGCTGAACATTCTCCTACCATTACAGAGGTAATATTGTCGCCGCGAGGCTCTTTAGGATCTTGAATCCCAATCACCCATTTACCATTGTCTCGCTTAGGTGAATCGCCTACCAGAAGGATATTACCACCTAAATTAATAATCCCTGCTTCAACACCATATGCTAGCCATAAATCACGAATGCGGTCGGCGATCCAGCCCTTGGCAATACCACCAAGATCCAGTTCCATCCCCTTCATTTGAAGAAAAACAGTTTGATCTTGATCATTTAATTCCACCTTAAAAGGATTCGTCAGTAACATCTTATCTTTGATTTCTTCATCTTTTGGAACATGGGCACCTTTAAAACCAATGTGCCACAATTTTACTACTGGTCCAATTAAGGCATTAAAGCCAAAATTCTCTCTGCTTTTTTCTACGGCTAACTTCACTAGGCTGTAGACTGCACTTGAAACTTGAACAGGATGCTCACCTGAGGCATGGTTAATATCCATTACTTCAGATTGATCACGATTAACAGTAAAAATATCTTCATAATGATCAATTAAATCAAAAGATTTTTTCAACAGGCTTCGATCCTGTGTCCCAAATATTTGCAAAGTAATCGATGTACCTAAAGCATGGTGATGGCCTACTACTTGTTCTAATGCTAAATCTTTAATCATTTTAATTCCTAGTTTTCTAAATACAATTCACGTAATCTATCACGCAATTCCGACGTTACGCCAATTTTTTCTTTAAGATAATTATCGATACTACCGAAGTCTTTTTCAATTGCAATTAATGCAGTATCTAAAAATGCATCGGATACGGAACCTAAAATACGTATATTAGCACGGAAGCATAAATTTTCTCCTTCTTCTTGCATCTTTTTATCCCGTAAAGCACGATAGTCATTTAGCATATAATTTGAATATAAATAATCCTGCCTAATAGTTTCCATATCAACACCCAATAGGTAAAGAACAACTACGGTAACAATACCTGTTCTATCTTTACCTTCAGAGCAATGATACAACACTGCACCATCTTCAGTATTGGCTAAAACTTCTAAAATTTTATGAATACTATTTTGAGCGTGTTCTTTTAATACATGTGAACGATAGCGATCACACATCATTTTAAAGCCAGCATATTGGTCATGACGATAAATTTCAAATGTCTTAGCAAGGTCTTTTTTGCCTCCTTGCGTATTATCATCAGTCGAAATAGATAAATCAATGTGTTCTACGCCCGGAATTTTACTATCAGGCATCTTATGACACTCTAATGGCGAACGTAAATCAATGATTTTGGTCAAACCATAATCAAGCAAGAATTGCTGATCATGCAGCGTTATATTACTGATCTTCCCCGTTCTCAGTAAACGATGCATTTTTACTCTACGTCCATGATCACCAATATAGCCGCCCAAATCACGCGGATTACGAACTTGCTCTAGTGACAAAACAACTGGATTCACCATTTAATTCACCCCATTACATTTTTTGAGAAAAAACCGGATAGTTTTCTATCCGGTAATTTTACTATTGAGTTAGATAACTGGCAAAATTATTTATTTGCTTGTTCTACAAACTTAATGAAATTGTCCATCATTACATCTAATTGCTTGATGTAATCTTCATTTGAAAGATCACCAGTAGTTTTATCGAAGTTTCTTGCAGCGCCACCAATTAAGATTTCATTGCCTGGTAATACGTTGGCACTCATATCAGGTGAAAGCAAAATTTCTCGTGCATCTTCTTGAGCACGACTTGAACCTTGAATGCCGTATGATGTACCAACAACTGCTGCTGGCTTCATCTTCATTACGTCAGGGCCAGCATGTGAGCCAAGCCATTCAAGTGCACTCTTAAGAGCTGCAGGAATAGCATGATCATATTCAGGTGTTGTCAAGATTACGCCATCTGCATTCTTAATATCTTCAATCCAATTCTTGGTAGCTTCATCAGGTTCATCCGTTCTAGAGAAAGGCTTAATTTGATCAATTTCTTTAACTTCAAAATCAGCCTTATCTGCATAACGCTTAGCAATAAATTTTGCTAAAAAACGATTATATGAAAATGGAGCATTTGTACCAACGACTACTAATAATTTCATTTAAATAAGCCCCCTACTTAGTAAGTTGTGCATACCAATCATCTACTTCATCAAAGAAGTGATTCAAAAACTTAAGCGTACCTGGTTCGGTTAAATTGCCCTCTTCGTCAAATTGTTGTGGTGCAATTCCCATCATAAATTCATCGCCGTTAAATACGTGAGCACTAAAACCAGGAGCAGCCAAAATACTCTTTAAACGAGTTTGAGAACGAGCACCACCTTGAGGCATTGGTGAAGTTGAAACAATCACAACTGGCTTGTCATGGAAAGGATGAACTGAACTAGAAAGCCATTCAAGTGCACTCTTTAAAGCACTTGTAACTGAGTGTTGTTGCTCAGGAGAACCGATTAAGATCATGTCAGCTTCTCCTACTTTTTCGCCTAAATCTAAAATTTCTTTAGGAGCTTCAACACCTTCTTTAAACATTGGTAAGCCCTTAACAGTTGCAAAGACGAAGTCGTATTTATAATCTAAATTTTTGATAATAACTTTGAGTAATTTTTCGTTAAATGAGTTATCTGCATTTGAACCAGATAAAGCGAGTACCTTCATAAAAACCACCTTTCGAAAATTCCTTTACTATATATAATTATAACTTAATGGCCACAAAAATATCTGAATTTTAACAGTAAAAAAAGACACTCCACAATTGTGAAGCGTCTTTTTTCATTAAAAAGCACAGATGATTGATGAAATATTATGCTAAGTTATCCTTCAGAGATGCTTCGTCATCTGCAGCAAACATAGGATTTTCCTCAGTTTCGCTAAGACGATCGTTAAGCATTGCATCATGGATTTGAGCATTCAAAACATTAATAATTTGATTTTGGTTGAAACTTGCAATTTCGTTAACAACTAATGCAGCCATACCGGTAGTTGAAATCCAGTTAGCAATTACAATGTCATTAATCTTGTCTTTATCATATCCAGTATCAGGATATTGTTCATTAAACTTTTCAATTCCAAGATCCATCAAAGTATCAGCAATAATCTTGCTACCGAATTTACCATCAACAAACATTGCACGGAACAAGTTGACATGCTTTTGTGCAAAATCAATGTATGATAAATCCAAGTCGATTAAAGGCTCACCAGTAAACTTTTGTTGTAAAGTGTGAGTTCTTAAATCTGAAGAAATTTTCTTCAATACTTGATTACGAAGATCTCCCATATTATCGAATTCTAGATATAAAGGTTGGGTTGAAAAATGTCCTGCCTTAGCAATACTACGAGCAGTTAATCCTTCAATTCCACCTTTAATAGCCATCTTATAAGCAGTATCTAAAATCTTATCTTTGCTTATTTCTTTTTTTCTTGCCATTTTAATACACCTCAATCATTTGTTAAGCATGTGCTTTTCAATACGCTTGTTATTTTTATCTTCATATACATCATATATCCAATAAATAACAAATGCAAGCCTAAGCAATACATTTTTGTCATTTTTATAATCGCTTGAATAGCGATGATCCGTTGTCTCCAGTAAATTGATCATAATGTGATGACACCATTTCAATAACTGCTTGCTTATCTAATCCTTGTGCAGCACAAAATGAAAAGAAAGCTGCAGAAAGAATATAGCCCCGCTCACGATCGTCAGTCAGATTATCTGAAAATTTCATATTAATAGTATGATCTGCATAATCTGTCGTTAGCTCGATTGATTTATCTTCTGGTCCTTCGCTCATGTTAAGATCTCCTTTTTTTACATATTTTTAATATAATATAAAAATTAATACAATTACATTATAATTATGTTACAAATGCGATTTAGAAAGCGTGATTTTTTATGAATAATGTAATCGGACGTTCATCGTGTACTTCTATTCTTATTGGTAAGAAGGCTTCTCTCACAGGAAGCGTAATTATTGGTCGTAATGAAGATGCTAAAACCGCTTGGCCCAAACATCTTGCATTTAATCCGCATCAAGATAATGTAAAAAATAACCATTTCAAATCAAAAGATAACAAATTTGAAATGGATTTACCTGAAACTATTTTTTCATATTCTTCAACACCAGAATGGACAGACAAGTATGGCTTCTTTGAAGAAGATGGTATCAATGAACATCATGTAGCAATGAGTGCTACTGAAAGTGCATATGCCAATGAACGAGTATTAGCAGTTGATCCTTTTGATACAGAAAAAGGTATTTTAGAAGAAGCCATGGTAACCGTTGTTTTGCCATACGTTAAAACAGCCCGCGAAGGCGTACAACGTTTAGGTGAAATCGTCGAAAAGCATGGTGCTGCTGAAGCAGACGGTATTTTATTCAGTGACCCAGATGAAGCATGGTATATGGAAATCGGTTCAGGCCATCACTGGGTTGCTCAAAGAATTCCTGACGACTCTTACGCAGTAGTTGCTAACCAATTGGCAATCCAAGCTGTCGTCTTCGATGGTAATGATTTTATGTATTCAAAAGATCTAAAAGACTTTGTTTACCAAAATCAATTATGGCCTAAAGATGCCGTCTTTAACTGGCGTGAAATCTTTGGCACACATGACGATAGCGACTTGCATTACAACACACCTCGTGTCTGGATTGGGCAAAAATTATTAACTCCATCTGTCGAGCAAGAACCACAAGATTTTGACTTGCCATTTATTAGAAAACCGGACAAGCCAATTTCTATTCAAGACGCACAAGCCGTATTGAGCAATCATTACCAAAATACGCCTTATGATTTAACTAATCCTAAGAACAAGAATAATGCGACATTTAGACCTATTTCTGTTGCTACTACCCAAGAGTCTCACTTATTAGAATTAAACGGTGAAAACATGATTCATTGGTTAGCAATGGGTATAGCTGCACAAAGCGTTTATGTTCCATTTTACCCACAAGGAACTAAGGTCCCTACTATGTATAAATATGGCAAGGAAACTTACAGCACTAACTCTGCTTACTGGGTATTTAAACTGGCAAGCACCTTAGCTGACCGCGATTGGAATAAATATGGAACAGACTTAAGCAATGCCCAAGACGAAGCTAGAGAAAAGACTACCCGTCTGCGTTACGAATATGATCAAAAATTAGCTAAAGAAAGTGATCCAGCTAAGAGAATTGGCCTTGTTAATGAAGCTAACGAAAAGATGGCTAAAACTGCTACGGATATTTTCAAAGAATTGTCTGCTAAATTAATCACCAAGCAAACTGGCGATTCACCTCTTCGCTTCAAGATGGATCCTAACTTATAGTTCATAACAAAAATGTGTCTGGGAAAAAACTAAATCCTAGGCCATGAAAAAAGAACGATGAAATTCTTCGCGAAAATCATCGTTCTTTTTCTATACTT